>JACQNT010000012.1 GCA_016202915.1 Acidobacteriota bacterium | reverse complement strand
GGCGACAGGACCCGGACGCTGTCAGGAGGAGAAGCGCGGGGGTCAGAGGTGACGGCTAACCGGGGATCTTCCCGCAGAGATGGCAGACCAGTCCGGTTTGCCCGTCCCGCACCCAGCGATGGGGGGTGCAGGCTTCCTGACGGTTCCGCCGGACTTCGTCGGCATCACGGCGCAGCAGGTAGGCGAAACCATTCCCCAGGAGCAGCGCCGCCAGACTGAAGAAGAGGGTGATCGTGCTGATGTCTGCCCATGTGATTGCCATCGGTCCGCCTCGCTTATGTATAAAGACGACTCCGAATAAGGTCAATGAGTGCGTTCCCACGAAATGCGCAGAGAGCAATATCCATGCCACGCGACCACCCTCTGCCCATACGCGGACCGGACCCCTCCCTGCCGCCGCTAACTGCTGTCCCCACCGCGCCCTCACGCCCCAAGCCGTCTCTCCTGTCCCGCGCCCTGGGCCCGAGACACCTGCCTGAGACCCGAGCAGCCGGGCTTCCTGTTGCGCCGCGGGAACAGGCGCTGCGGGCCGGCCACAGCGGCCCGCCCGGTTGACCCTCCCGGAGCCCTCTGCTACCGTGGCCTTGCACTCCCTTGGATGCCCGCCAGCGGGCTCCCGGTGCGGATCGGGGCGCCTTCTCCCGGGAGGAACGCGTTGCCGAGGGCTCTGTCCCCAATCCTCCTCGCCCTCATACTCCTCCTGGTGGATAGGGCGGCCGCGGCTTCGCCCGAAGTACCGATCGGCGCCGTCAATTCCCTGACCGGAGCCTTTGCCGCTCAGGGGACTGCCATCCACCGGGGGATCTTGCTGGCGGTGGAGGAGGCCAACGCGGCCGGCCGGTCCGGAGGCCGGCCCGTCCGACTCCTCGTCCAGGACGACGAGGGGCGGCCGGAGCGGGCGCTCGCCGCCGCCGAGAGGCTGGCGGGCCGGGACGGCGCCGTCGCGCTGATCGGCGGCTACGTGGACAGCCTCGTCGGGCCGATCAGCGAGGTGGCGGAGCGGTACCGGACGCCCTACGTCGCCACGGCCTCCCTGGATGAGCGGCTCACCCACCGGGGGTACCGCTTCTTCTTCCGGGTGAGCAGCCTGGATGGGTACGTACAGGCCACGGTCGGCTTCCTCCGGGAGGTCGTCCACCCGCTCGGCGTCGCCCTCCTCTCCGCCAACACGCCCGGAGCCTCCCAACTCGCCCACCGCCAGAAGGAGGCGCTTGACGCCGCCGGGGTCCCCGTCCTCCTGGATGACCGGTTCACGCCCGGCCTCAGGGACTTCGTGCCCCTCCTGACCCGGGTGCAGGCGGCCCGAGCGCCGGTGATCGTGTCCAACGCCTTCTTTGGCGACCACCTGGTCCTGGTGCGGCAGCTCCGGGCGCGCCGGCTGGGCCTCACGGCCTTCCTGGGAACCTTCGGGATGGAGTTCCCCCAGGTCATCCAGGAACTGGGCCCGGCGAGCGAGGGCCTCTTCGGGACGACGGCCTGGCAGCCGGGGATTACGGCCCCCGGGACGGAGGAGGCTTCCCGGGCCTTCACGGAGGATTTCAGGCGGCGCTTCGGGGAACCGCCGCCGCCGCTCTCCATGCACGGCTACGCCGCGGCGCGGGCTCTCCTGGCAGCGCTGCGGGCCGCCGGGGGTCCGGCCGACCCGCCGACGGGGGAGGCCCTCCGGGATGCCCTCGCCCGGGTGGACCTGAGGCTCCCCATGGGGCGGGTGGCCTTCGCGGAGAACGGCGAGCCGCGGGAGTACCGGCGGGTGGTGATCCAGATCCAGGGCGGGCGGTACGTGGTCGTGTACCCGCCCGACCGGGCCACCGGGCGCGCCCGCCTCCCGGCCTTCCAACAAGAGGACGGGAGATAGCGGGTGCCCCTCCTCGAGGCCCTCCTGGCCGGTACCGCCCAGGGCCTGTTCTACGGCCTCCTTGCCGCCGGCTTCGCCATCACCTTCGGCGTCGCCCGGACCTTCAACCTTGCCCACGGGGAACTGGTCCTCCTCGGGGCCTACGCCGGGCTGTGGCTGAACGCGTCGCTCGGCGCGGGACCGCTCACGGCCGCGGCTGTGGCGGGATTGGCCCTGGCCCTCTGGGCCTGGCCCGCCCAGGCCCTGCTCTCGCGGATTACCCCCGCGTCTGAGCTCAGGGTCCTCACCCTCACCTTCGGCCTTTCCCTGCTCCTGCAGAACCTCATGCTCCTCTCCTTCTCGGCGGACTACCGCTTCCTCGATTGGGAGAGGGCGGAGGTCGTCTGGCGCCCCCTGGGGGTCTCGCTCGGCGCGGGCCGTCTGACCGCTGCCGCGGCCGGAGCCGGGCTCCTCCTGGTCCTCCACCTCTTTCTCCAGCGGACCCGGCCGGGCCGGGCCCTCCGGGCGACCTGCCAGGATGCCCGGGCAGCCGGCCTGATGGGCATCCCCGTGGAGCGGATGCAGTTGCTCGGCCTGGCGCTGGGCGGGGGATTGGCCGGTGCGGCCGGGCCCCTCCTCGCCACCCTCCAGTACGTGAGCCCGACGGTGGGGCCACCCCTGACCGTCATCGCCCTGACCCTCACGATCGCCGGCGGCGTCGGCCGGGCCGACGGGCTCGCCCTGGCCGGGGTCCTCTTCGGCATCGTGGAGTCCCTCGTGGTGGCGCTGGCCGGCCCGGCCTGGCGGGAAGCTTGGCTCTTCGGTGCTCTGCTCCTCCTCCTCCAGGGAAGGCGGACGGGGCTCCTGCGGGGGAGGCGGGCCTCGTGAGGGGCGGCTGGGCCCTCTTCGGGTGTGCGCTGGCCGCGTCGGCCCTGCCCTGGTCCCCCTATCACCGGAGTCTCCTGACCACGGGGCTCCTCCTCGCCCTCCTGACTGCGTCCTGGCATCTGCTCGCCCTGGGGGGGCGCCTCTCGTTCGGCCACGCGGCCTTCTTCGGGGTGGGCGCCTACGCCTCGGCCCTGCTGGCCTCGCGGGCCGGCCTCAGCGTGTGGGTGGCCCTGCTGGGTGGGGCCCTCGCGGCGGCGGCGGCGGCCATCCCGGTCGGCGCCCTCTCTCTGCACCTGCGGGGACCGTACTTCAGCCTGGCCACCCTCGCCGCGGCCGAGGTCCTCCGGATCCTGGCCGCCAACTGGACCTCCCTCACCGGCGGGACATGGGGGCTCGTCGGCCTGCCGCCGCTCCCCCCCCAGGGCGCACTGGTGGGAGCGGGGGGGATCGGCGCGCTCCTGCTCGTCCACACCCTTCTCGCCCGGAGCCGCTGGGGCGTCGCGCTGGCAGCCATCCGCCAGCAGCAGGAGCGCGCCGAGGCGCTGGGCGTCCCCTCGCGCCCCCTCCTCTTCGCCACCCTCCTCACGAGCGCCGCCTTCGCCGGCCTCAGCGGGGCGGCGTACGCCCACCACGTCCGGTCCCTCGAGCCGGCCACCGCCTTTAGTCTCCTCTTCTCGATCCTCCCGCTCATCATGGCCCTCTTCGGCGGGACGTCCTCCCCGGCGGGGCCGCTCCTGGGGGCCGGCGTCCTGTACTTCCTCGACGAACTGCTGCTGCAGCCCCGCTTTCCGGCGGGACACCAGTTGCTTTACGCCGGCGCGATCCTCCTGGTACTCTTGGGGTTGCCCGAGGGTCTCGTGGGGATCGCCCGTCGGCGCGGTGGGGGGCGTGGCGCTTCTTGAAGTGCACCGCCTGAGCAAGGCCTTCGGCGGCCTGACGGCCCTCCGGGCGGTGAGCTTCACCGTGGCCGAGAGGGAGCTCCTGGGGGTCATCGGCCCCAACGGCTCCGGCAAGAGCACCCTTTTCCACATCATCGGCGGCGTGCTTCGGCCGAGCAGCGGGACCGTCGCCTTCGCCGGCGAGACGATCACGGGACGCCAGCCCTGGGAGATCTGCCGTCTCGGGATCGGGAGAACCCCCCAGATCCCGATGGTCTTCCCGGGGCTCACGTGTCTGGAGAACGTCCTGGTGGGGGCGGCCTTCGGGTCCCGGCGGAGGCGCCTGCCCGTGGCCCGGGCGCGCCACGAGGCGATAGCCGCCCTCGAGACCGTCGGCCTGGCGGACCTTGCCGCCCGGCCGGCCCCTCGGCTCAGCCTGGGACAGACCAGACTGCTGGAGCTGGCGATGGCCCTGGCCTCAGCCCCCCGGCTCCTTCTCCTGGACGAGCCGACGGCTGGCCTGAGCCCGGCGGCGGTCCAGAGAGTCCTCCAGCTCCTGCGGGGCCTGCGGGGGCGGGGGGTGACGATCGTGCTCGTGGACCACAAGCTGCGGGCGATTGCCGATGTGGCGAGCCGCCTCCTCGCCCTGGACCGGGGCGAGGTCATCGCCGAAGGGCCCTCGGCGGAGGTCACCCGCCATCCCCGGGTCCTCGAGGCCTACCTTGGCGAGCCGTGAGGGAGGGGGCATGGCCGATCCGGAGGTGGTGCTGGAGGTCCGGGACGTGGAGGCCGGGTACGAGGACATCCAGGTCCTCTTCGGGGTGAGCCTCGCCGCCCACCGGGGACAGGTGGTCGCCGTCGTGGGGCCGAACGGCGCCGGCAAGTCCACGCTCCTCAAGACGATCCAGGGGCTGCTCAGGCCGACGCGCGGGGAGATCCGGTTCCGCGGCGAGCGGATCGACGGGCTGCCCGCCCACGCCGTCGTGGAGCGGGGGGTGACCACCATCCCGGAGAACCGGCTCCTCTTCCCGGAGATGACGGTCCGCGAGAACCTGGAGGTCGGAGGGTACTCCCGCCGGGCCCGGCCGTACGCCAGCCAGTCCCTGCAGGTCGTCTACCGGCTCTTCCCGGCTCTCCGCGCCCGGGCCTCCGCCTGGGCCGACAGCCTCTCGGGGGGCGAGCAGCAGATGCTGGCCGTGGGACGGGGCCTCATGGCCCGGCCCGCCCTGCTGCTCCTGGACGACCCCTTCCTCGGCCTGGCCTCCGCCCTTACCGGCGGTTTCTGCCGGGCCCTCCGGGAGGTGGCGGAGGAAGGAATGACCATTCTGCTGGCGGGCCATCACGTCCGGCGGATCCTGGAGATGGCCGGACGGGCCTACCTGCTCGACGCCGGGCGGATCGTGGCGGAGGGGCCGGGGCCCGTCCTGCTCCGGGCCCCGGCAACGCGGAAGGCCCTGCTCGGGGGCTGAAAAGAATCGGAGGGTGGCGATGCGGTTCGAGCGGCTGCGGAGTCTCACGGCCTCCGACGGGCACCCGGTTCCGGCCTATCTGCTGGAGCCGGACCGGCCGACCGGGGGCATCGCCCTCGCCCACGGCTACGGGGGCTCGAAGGAGCAGATGCTCGGCCTGGCGGCGCATCTGGCCGAGGCCGGCTTCGCCGCGTGCTGTCCCGACCTCCGGGGCCACGGGGAGCACCCGGCCCTGCTCGGTCCCGGCATCGTCCAGGATTTCGAGGCGGCCGTGAACTATTGCCGCCGCTACGGGCGGGTGGCCGCCCTCGGCCACAGCCTCGGGGGCCGGCTCGCCCTCATGAGCAGCGCGGACCTGCTCATCGCCGTCTCCCCGGCCATCCCGAAGCGCCCCTCGGAGGAGGGGCGGGCGATGCTGCTCCACTTCGGGAGCACCGCGGTGCGCGCGGCAGACCCGGGGGCCATCCTGCCTCTCCTCCAGGCCCTGGGACCGGTCCCGAACTCTCCGCGGCCGAAGCTGCTCCTGGTGGCCGAGGGAGACGTGCCGAGCCTCCTTGAGGGGGTCGCGGAGGCAGCCGCGAACCTTCCGGCGGCGGAGCGCCACGTCAT
>JACQNT010000140.1 GCA_016202915.1 Acidobacteriota bacterium | reverse complement strand
CCCCAGGTCCGCGAGGCGGTCCCGGGCGCTCTGCGCCAGATCGGGACGGATCTCGATCGTGAACACCTCCGACACCAGCCCGGCGAGGATGGCCGCCTGATAGCCCGATCCCGTGCCCACCTCGAGCACCCGGTCGCGGGGCGCGGGCCGAATCGCCTCGGTCATGAAGGCGACGATGTACGGCTGGGAGATCGTCTGGCCTTCGCCGATCGGCAGCGGTGAGTCGTCGTAGGCGCGGTCGCGAAACTCCTCGGGCACGAAGAGATGCCGCGGCACCGCCTCCATCGCCCGCAGGACCCTGCGGTCCTTGACGCCCCGCCGTTCGATCTGGTCCTTCACCATCCGCTGCCGGACGACGGTGAAGGGATCGCGCGCGTTGCTGATCGAATCGGCCATCCCGGGTCCATGGGCCCGGACCCCGAAAGCGAGGACCGCGGCCCCGAGCAGGGCGCCCGCGGCGGGCCAGGCCCGCTTCCGCCGCGTCCCCCGGGATCCTTCCATGGACGACGCCTCCGGGGAATTCTATCAGAAAAGGATTTAGAATCCCCCGGCCGCTTCCCGCGCGGCCCGGAGGGCCTTCATCATGATCCCTGTCCCAGGGGCGTTTTTCCGCAGGGCGGCGCCGCCGGGCGCGGCGCGCGCCGCCCGGCTGTGTCCTCCGGCCGCACTCGGCCTCCTTCTGGCTGCCGCCGGCTGCGGCCGGGCGGGGGAGGACTACTCGCGCGAGGTCCTGCGCGCCCTCGACCAGGGGAAGGTGACGGGGACCCGGGCGACGATGGAGACCCTGGGGCGCGCCCTCACCGCCTGCTCCCTCGACCGCGGCGGCTACCCGCAGGGGACGATGCGGGAAGCGGCCGCGGCGCTCACCCCGGCGTACCTCGCCGCGCCCGCGACGGTCGACGCCTGGGGAAACCAGCTGCTGTACCGCTCCGACGCGCGCAGCTTCACGCTCACCAGCCCCGGCGCCGACGGGCGGGCCGGGACGGCGGACGACATCGTGATGGTGGACGGCAGGTTCACCCAGGTTCCCGCGGCCACGGTGCCGTGAGGGGGCGGGGCCTTCGCCGCAGGGTCAAGGAGGATCTCGACCGGCTCGATCGCGCCCTGGGGCGGCCGCCCCGCCGCCCCCGCCGCCCGCCGCTCGACGAGCTGATCCTCACCATCCTGTCCCAGAACACCAGCGACCTGAACCGCGACCGCGCCTACCGGGCCCTGCGCCGCCGCTTCCCCTCCTGGGAGGGCGTGTTGCGCGCCCGCGCGGCCGATGTCGAAGAGACGATCCGGGTCGGGGGCCTGGCGCGCACCAAGAGCCGGGCCATCCAGGAGGTCCTGCGCCGCATCCGGCGGGAGCGCGGGGCCCTGAGCCTCGATCACCTGCGAACGATGCCGATGGAGGACGCCCGGGCGTACCTGCGCAGCTTTCGGGGAGTCGGAGAGAAGACGGCCCGCTGCGTCCTGCTGTTCTCCTGCGGGCGTCCGGTGTTTCCGGTCGACACCCACATCCATCGCATCGCCCGGCGCCTCGGGTGGGTCCCCGCCGCGGCGACACCCGAGAGGACCCACCAGGCCCTCGCGGCGCTCATCCCCTCCGATCGTTGCCATGCGGCGCATGTCAATTTGATAACGCTCGGGAGGCGCACCTGCCGCCCCAGGGATCCCTCCTGCCCCTCCTGCCCACTCCGCCCCGGCTGCCGCTTTGCGGCGGGCGCAAGGCAGGCGCGCGCCCGGGGCGATCGCGCGCGGTCCTCGCGGCCGCGCCCGAAATCAGCCCGCCGTGGCCCCGGGATCGATCGCGGCCTATATTGAGGCGGGGGCGCGCCGCCTGGCCAGGGCCTACCTCGAGAGGGACGAGGGGCAAAAGGTGTATTGAGTCGTCCGGCTCCCGTCGCCGCCCGGAGGTCCCGATGAACCTGCCCCGCTGGGGCCGGCGCTCCCTCATCGCCGTCGCGTCCCTGGGCGTCCTTCTGCTGGCCGCCGCCCTGGCCGTGCCGCTCCTGGTGGATGTCAACCGGTACAGCCCGCTCATCGCCGCCAGGGTCCGGGAGGCCACCGGCCGCCGAGTCTCCCTCGGCGGCATCTCCGTCACGCTCCTGCCGTCGCCGGGCCTCACCGTCCGTTCCCTCAAGATCTCCTCGGCGCGCGACCCGGAACGGACCCACGACCTCATGGCCGATTCGCTGTCGATCCGCCTGGGCCTTCTCGGGCTGCTGCGCGGCAGGCTGAGCGTGCGGTCGATCGTCTTCGACGGGCCTGCCCTGGTCCTGTTCCGGGACGCCCGGGGGCGCTGGAACTTCGAGGACCTCCTGGAGCGCGCCGCCTCCGCGCCGCCGCGGGAGGCGGGGCCGCAGCAGACGCCGATCGCCGTCAGCGTGGAGCGCGCCGTCGTCAGGAACGGGAAAATCCTCGTCTACGACGACGCGGTCGAGCCCGGCACACGATCGCAGGTCGTGCTCGGGCCGATCGACGCCGTCATCGAAGGCTGGGGGGCGGGCGGGGAAACCCGTCTCGACCTCTCGATCGGGCTGGGCGACAGCCGCCTCCGGGCGGACGCCCGCCTCAGCGCCCTTCCCGGCCACTCGCCCATCCTGAGGCTGGCCGCGCGATCGAAATCCCTCCGGGCCGAGGACCTGGTCAGGGTCGTGCCCTGGATCGGGGTGGCGCGCCCCCGGGGGCTGAAGGCCGGAGGGACGATCCAGCTGGAGGGGGAGGCGACGATCCCGATCGACCGGCCGGAGAGGCTCCGCTTCAAGGGGAACCTCCGGCTCGCCGACGTGAGCTACCGGGACGCGACCATGACGCGACCCCTGGAGAGGATCTCCGGCAGGGTGTCGGTGGACGGCGACCGGGCCGTGTGGCAGGACTTCACCGTGAAGGCCGGCTCGTCGTCGCTTCTGGGCAGGCTTCAGGTTGAAGATTTCCTGAAGCCGCGGGTCGGCTTCGCCCTCTCCTCCTCCGGACTCGACCTCGACGAGATCATCTCGACCTTCACGCCCGCGTCGTCCGCCGGCGCCGCCCCCGCGGCAGTCCGGGCGGGGGATTCCGCCGGCGACTCCCCCGCTTCTCGTCCGCGCGAGGCGGCGGGGGCGGGCCTGCTGGGGGAGATCAGCGGCAACGGCACCTTGGCCGTGAAGAGGATCCGATTCCAGACCTTCGACCTGGCCGACGTCCACGCCTCCGTCCGCTGCGCCCGCGGCGTCTTCTTGCTGGAGCAGATGCGGGCGGCGTTCTACGGCGGATCGCTGAACGGCTCGGCCGAAGTGGCGCTCGGGGGCCGGGAGCCGCGCTACGCCATGGGGGTCCGCCTGGAACAGGTGGATCTGGCCCCGCTGCTCGCCGCCTACGACCCGGCGCTCAAGGACCTGCTGCAAGGGAGGCTGGCGGGCGGGCTGGATCTCGTCGCCGCGGGCGCCGACATGGAGTCGATCCTGGCGACGACGCGCGGCTCGGGATCCCTCGAGGTCGGCAAGGGAACGCTGACCTCCTTCAACGTCCTCAAGCAGATCGCTGTGCTGCTCGAGCTGGCCGGAGGGAAGGGGGTCGGACGGGACCAGACCCCGTTCGAGCACCTCCGCGCCACCCTGGATATCGCCGACCGCAGGGCGCGCACGGAGGACATTGTCCTGCATTCGGCGGACCTCGACCTGGAGGGGAAAGGGTGGGTCGGGCTGGACGCGACCCTGGACCTCGATGTCACGGCGCGCTTCTCGGAGGGCTCGACGCGCGGCATGGTCGCCCGCAACGCTCCTCTGGAGAACCTGACCGACCAGGGGCGCCTGCTCGTCTACTGCAACCTGTCGGGCGACCTCGCCGCCCCGCGGTTCCGCCTGGATTCGAAGGCCCAGGCGCGGCAGGTGGGGGAAAAGGCCGGGGAGCGCGCCAGGGGGAAGCTGCGCGACCGCCTCAGGGACCGGATCCTGAAGCAGCTCGGGCAGGAGGAACCCCCGGGTGACTGAGCCGCCCTACTGCACCCGCAGCACCTGGACCTTCGTGTAGCCCGACTGCACGCGGCTGCCGTCCCTCCCCTCGATGACCAGCCTGGCCAGGTAGGAGCCGGGTCGCGTCAGGACGAAGGTCCTGGTGAAGGAGACCTCGACCGAGATCTCCTCCTCCGGATGAAGGCAGGCGGGGTCCTCCCGGATCCTGAACCCGTCGTCCTCGGTCTGGCCGGGGTCAATCCGGACCCAGGTGACGGCGGCGTGGCAGAAGTTCGGGTCATGCAGATCCACCCCCGTCAGGTGGCCCGTCAGGATCGCCGTCACGGGCGTGAACCCGACGGCGGGATCGGCGGTCAGGCGCAGGCGTGGCTTCTCCTTCTCTTCCCGGGCTGCCCCCCCTTCTTTCCCCCGCCCTTCTGTCCCTGGATAGGCCGGCGGGAGTACCATCGTGGGTGGCCCGAGAGACACGAGGATTGCGGCGAGCAGGAGAGGAGCGGGTGATCGGCGCGCCGGACGGGGCATCGCCCGCGAGTATAGACCCGCCCCGGGAGGGCAGCAAGCCGGCGGCGGCCGGGCGCTCCAGGCGTCACGGTCGGCGGGACAGCGATCGGGGGCATGTCCCTGCGGCAGGACGCTCCGCCCCTGGCCGTTGGACACCCTCGCGCGGGGAACGATGAGAAGCAGCGTGTCCAGGGCCCGATCCCCCGGATCGCAGGTGGCACGGAATTCGCTAGACCTTGTTGAAGGGGCGAACCCTGAGGGGAACTGCCCTCGGAAAGGCTGGGCGGCTTCGATGCGCAACCCCACCATCAACCCAAGGCTGGTGCTTACGGTCATCCCTGCCATCCTCGCCGGGGTCCTCATGATCGCCCCGGCGGTGGCGACCGCGCGGGCGGACGACGAAGAGTCCGGATCGACCTACGCCCGGGTCCGCTACGTCGAGGGCAGGCTGTCGGTGCAGAGGACGGAGGAAGGGGAAGTCCTGGAAGCGACCCTGAACAGCCCGATCGCGCCCGGGGACCGGGTCCGGGCCCTGGACGGCCGGGCCGAGATCGAGCTGGCCGACGGCTCGGTGATCTGGCTCGAGGAGGGGGCGCGCCTGGATCTGCGCACCCTGGCCGACATCGACAACCGCTACGAGAGGAACAACGTGCTGGCGCTCGATGAGGGGAGCATCCGGATCAACGCCGCCGAGCCGGAGGAGAAGGACAAGGTCTTCCGGATCGACACCGAGGCCGGGTCGGTCTACCTCCTCTCCGGCGGATCGTTCCGGATCGACGCCGGCGGAGATCTGGCCACGGTCTCCTCCTCCAGGGGGGTCGCGGAGGTCTCGGGGGACGCCGGCTCCGAGCTGGTGCGGACGGGGGAGCGGACGAGCGTCCGGGGCGGCCGGGCGCCCTCGGATCCCCGTCCGTTCAACACACTCCGCATGGACGATTTCGACAGGTTCTGCGAGGACCGCCTCGCCGTCTACCTCAGGCACGACGAGGACGAGGAGTCGGAGGAGGCCGAGGAGAATCTGCCCGGCGAGGTCCGCCCGTACTACCGCGAACTCTCGATCTACGGGGGCTGGCGTCACCTGCCGACGTACGGCTGGGTGTGGCGGCCCGCGTACTACGGGTCCTGGGGACCCTATGTGAACGGACACTGGACCTGGTGCCCGACCGGCTGGGTGTGGGTCTCGTACGATGTCTGGGGCTGGGCCCCCTACCGGTACGGTCGCTGGGACTTCGTCTTCGACGTCGGCTGGGTGTGGATCCCGGGGAGGGTCTGGAGCGGCGCCTGGGTCAGCTTCGCCGTCGGCAGCTCCTACATCGGCTGGTGCCCGCTCAACTACTACAACCTCCCCGTGTTCCACGATGTGCGCCTGATCAACGTGGTCGACATCCGGGTGAACAGGCTGAATCCCAGGGGCTGGCGGTTCGCGCCCGTCGGCCGCTTCGCCGACAGGAACCTGGGGCGGGTGGCCGTGCGCGCCGACCGCCTGCCGCGCGGCACGGATCTCGTCGTCAGCGGCCGGTTGCCGCGCTTCAACCCCCGGGAGCTGGCGGAGCGGCCGGATCGCGGCCGCGGATTTGTCGAGAAGGTGCGCGCCGGCAGGACCCCCCTCCCCGGGATCGCGGCCGCGGCGGACCGGCCCATGCCCTTCAGTGACTTCGAGCGCGGCGCGGCCCGGAGGCCTTCGCAGGACACCGTGACCCGGGGCCGACCCCGTCACGGCCAGGCCGCGCCGCGGACGAACCACCAGAGCCCGCGCCGACGCGGCCCGGCCCGGCCCGAAGGCGGTGACCGGAGCGAGCCGCGGGAGCGGACGGCTCCT
>JACQNT010000137.1 GCA_016202915.1 Acidobacteriota bacterium | reverse complement strand
GTAGTAGCCGATCCCCTGCGACACCTCCTCCCGCGCCGGGGCGCCCAGTAGGCGCCGGCGGCACCCTCCCGCGGCGCCGTCGGCCGCGACCAGGAAGCCGAACGGGCCGCGGGCGTCCTCCCGCCCGCCGGCGCCGTCGGGCCCGGCCGTCCTCAGGGTCCAGCCCCCGGCGGCGGGTTCCTTGCGGAAGGAGAGGACCCGGGTGCGCGCCACGCGGACGCCGGCCGCGAGGGCGCGATCGAGGAGAAAGGCGTGGAGATCGGCCCGGCTGAAGACGTACAGGGGATCGAAGAGGGGGAACTCCGCCTCGCGCCCGGAAGGAGAGATCACCAGGCAGCCGCGGACCGCCTTGCCGGGAAGGCGCGGGTCGTCGAGGAACGGGAAGTGGTCGAGACCCCGGATCGGGATGCCGCCGCCGCACGCCTTCTCGTAGGACGCCCGGGGCTCGAAGAGCGTGACCTCGCACCCCGATTCGGCCAGGCGGCGGGCACAGTGCGCTCCTCCCGGCCCTCCTCCGACGACGGCGATCCTTCCCCTTGTCTCCGCCATGCCGTGGTTCTCCCGCCCCGCGCTCCGGACGCGGCGCCATCCTAACGGAAGATCGGTCGGGCCGGCACCTCGACCCGCCCGCGTTGCCCGCCCGGCGCCGTCGGCGATATAGTGACGCGGCATGTACGTCGCCGGCAAGGCCCTGGAAGTGATCGGGATGCTGACGCTGGGGATGGCCCTGCTGATCTACGGTTTTGCGGAGCAGGACATGACCGCCGAGCTCGGCTGGCTCCTTGCGGGGAGCGCGATCTTCCTCCTCGGGTACGCCCTGGAGCGGCGCTCCGAGAAGAGGCCGTAGGTGTCCGCCTCCCGGCCCGGCGGGCAGTCCCGGCCGCGCGAGAGCGAAGCGATCGCCAGGATCCTCCTGGTCGATGACCTCCTGCCCCTGGTCGAGATGCAGAAGAACTACCTGAAGCGGACCACCTGCCGGATCCTGACCGCGCGCAACGGTGGCGAAGCGCTCCGGGTCTGCCGCCTGGAGAAGCCCGACCTGGTCTTCCTGGACGCGGCGATGCCGGGGAGGGACGGGATCGCGACCTGCCGGGCCATCAAGGCGGATCCCCTGCTCAGGCGGATCCCTGTGGTGATCGTCACCCCCGGCGGGCGGACGGAGGAGTGCCTCGGGGCCGGCAGCGACGACGTTCTCACCAAGCCGGTCTCCCGGGACGATTTCCTCTCCAAGGTGAGACGGTTCGTGCCGCTCCTCGAGAGGGGGGAGAGCCGGATCCCGGCCAGCCTGCGGGTCGAGTTCGCCGTGCGCGACAGCCACTACCGGGCCTATACCAAGGACATCAGCCCGCACGGAATTTTCCTGAAGACCCCGCGGCCGTTCACCCCCGGGACGCGGCTGTCCCTGGGGATTCACCTGCCCGGGAGGGAGGGCCTGGAGATCGAGGGAGAAGTCCGGCGGGTGGTGGAGGCGCGCGCGGGGAGCTACCTGCTGCCGGGGATCGGCGTCCGGTTCATCGACGCCGGCCCGGAGGCGCGCCGCGCTCTGGAGGAATTCATCGCGGCGCGCCTCAGGCGGTAAACCCCGCAGGGGGCGGCGCCGTTGGATCAGTGCGGGGAGGAGGGATGTGGGGCCGGACGATTACGCCCTGAGGGAGGGGGTCCGCGCCGACCGCGATGGGGCCGACAAGCGCTGCGAGGTGAAGGTCAACCTTCCTCTCGCCTTCGCCCGCATGCTGCTCGAGGCGGTGGACGAGGCCAACCGGCAGGACCTGCGGCGGGAGGCGCGGATCAAAGGGATCGACCTGGACGAGATCTTCGAGGTGATCGAGAAGCAGGGCGCCGGCAAACTCCTCGAGCTGGACGACGAGGAGAGCCGCATCGAGATCTGGATCGAATGACCAGCTTCAGCCTCCCTGCTCCTGCTTCTTCCGCTCTTTCCTGCAGTCGGGCTCGACCCTGGCGATGAGATCGAGGATCATCTCGCGGCGGGACGCGTCGGCCTCGAGGTCGCGCGCCGCCTCCAGGGCCTGCATCGACCCGCAGTACTCGCCCAGGGCGTGGTGCGTGGAGGCGATCTTGAGGCGCGGCTCGACCGCCTTCTCGTCGCTCTGGGCCGCGGCCTGGTAGTAGCGCAGGGCGTTCTCGTGCAGGCCCTTCTTGTAGAAGGCGTCGCCGAGGCGGAGGTGCAGCCCGGGGTGCCTGGGGTTCTTCATGCCGCAGATCCGATAGGCTTCCAGCGCTTCATCGATCTGGCCCCGCCGCGCGTAGATCTCTCCCATCAGGAAATAGGGCTCGGCGGAAGCGCGGCTGATCCGGACGGTTTCGAGCAACCGCTCGAGCGCGTCGTCCAGGCGGCCGCGCGCCATGTCCAGCCGGCCATAAGCGAGCTGGATGTCCGGGTTTCTGGGCCAGAGGGCCAGCCCCCTGCGCAGGTCCTGTTCGGCGAGATCGTAGCGTCCCTGGGCCTGCCGGGCGGCGGCGCGTCCGAGGTAGGCGGCGATGAAGTAGGGCGATCGCTCGAGCGCCTCCTTGAACTCTTGTGCGGCCAGATCGTGGAAGCCGAGGCGCAGGTAGGCGTTCGCCGCCAGGACTCGCGGCAGGTAGTCGGGTGAGCGGCGCACCACGGGCTGCCCGAAGGCAAGCAGCGCCGGCTGGTACTGGCCCGCGAAGAACGCCCCCTGCCCGGCCAGGATCAGGCGGGCGGCCCGGACCCGGTCCGTCACCAGGAAGCCCAGGCCCGCCGAGGCCAGGAGCCAGACGGCGGCCGCCGCGAGCGAGGCGCGGCGGCTGCGCAGGGGGCGCGGCAGCGGCATCCTGAGCCGCGGCACCAGGCGGTCCAGGGGCCGGCGCACCCCCTCCGCGTTCAGCAGGGCGGCCTGGACCAGCCCCGCGGTCACCCACAGGAGGCACGCCGGCGTCGGCTCCTGGAACGGCGCCCCCAGGAAGGCGATCATGCAGGTCGCCCCGATGATGTTGAACGCCGCCAAGCCGGCGATTCCCCACGGAGCGGGGGCACGCACGGCCGCCAGGCCGGACTGGAGGAGCAGGAGGAGGAGCAGAAGAGCGAACGCCGCCCCGCCCGCCACGCCGGTCTCTGCCGCCATCTCCAGGAAGGCGTTCCCGGCATGCACCGCCTGGTGGCTGAGGGTGAAGGTCGAGTCGCCCTCCCCGGACCAGGCCACCTCCAGGAAGGCGTGCCGCCAGTTGTCGGGCCCGACGCCGAGAGGGTGCCTGGCGATGAGGGTCAGGGTGCCCGGCACGGAGGCCGCCCGGTCAACCGCAGGGTCGCCGGTCGTGGGGGTCAGGAGGCTCACCCCGGCGAGGGCGGCCGTCGGCCGACCGGACGGGAAGAGGGCCGGGAAGCGCGACACCGCCACGATGAGCAGGCTGACGATCACGGCGCTCATGAAGGCCAGGAGGCTGTGGCCGCCCAGGCCGGGAGCGAGATCCTGCCAGCGGCCGTCCCGCAGCGCGACCTGGAGGATGCGCGAGGCCACCAGGAGGAAGGCGACGCCACCGCCGACGATCCACGCCTCGGGCCGGCCCGCGAACAGAAGCGCCGCCACGACGAGACCGAGCAGCCCGCCGCAGACGGCCCGCCAGCGGCCCGCGCTCAATGCGGCCGCACCCACGCCGGCCGGAAGCGCCGGGAGCAGGAACTGCGCGGCGAGGCCGGCGTCACCCAGCGTCGCTCCGCCCCGCGTCGGCGGCAGGAGCGAGAAGCCTCCGGGGGCGAGGCTGAGCCCGGGATAGAAGACCTGCAGCACCGTCCCGATCGACACGCAGGCGGCCCCCGCCAGGACGGCGCGGAGGAGCAGCGCGGCGCCCGGCGGGTCGCGGACGAATCGCGCCACGCCCCAGAAGATCGCCACGCCGGCGGCGAGGTCGAGTGCGCCCCAGAGCGCCAGTCCCCGGTTGAGGGCGGAGAGGATCGACAGCGCGGCGCAGGCGAGGAAGATCAGCGCCGTCCACAGGGAGGGCGAGGCCGTCCAGGAGGCGTCGTCCTCGTAGAGCCGCGACAGGATCGCCAGGCCGGCGAGCAGGATCGCCGCCGTCACCACCAGGATCCTCTTGGGGGAGGAGAAGGGATCCGACAGCGTCCCCGAGTGGACGAGAGGGAGGAGAAAGACCAGGGCCGCCAGGATCCGGCACGCGAGGCGATCGATGCGACTGGGGTCGGGGGCCTGCGGCATGCGGAAGTCTCGACCGGACCTCTGCGAAAACAGCGTGGGGCGCGGCTCGGCGCCGGGCGCCTTGCCGGCAAAGGAGCCGCATCCTAGCATAGCGTCCAGGGACGATCAACCGACCGGAAAGTTGACCGTCCGAGCAAAAGGTCGTTATGATCGCCGCACCGCCGGAGGCGCCGTGCTTTCCACCATCGTCTTCCGCACCTGGAGCGACCAGGAAGCGGAGCTCATCAAGGGGATCCTCGAGCTCTACGGCATCCCGGTGCGCCTGCAGACCGATATCGCCCACGCCCTCTATCCGTTCGGCGAGACGCGCGTGCTCGTGCCGAGCGCCGCGGAGGAGGAAGCGCAGAGCATCCTCGCCGGGCACCTGTCACGGACCGGGCTCCTCGATGCCTGATCGCGTGGAGGGGCGCGCGCCGACCCGCATCGACCTGGCGGGCGGCACGATGGACCTCTGGCCGCTGTACCTCCTCCACGAGCGGCCGCTGACGGTGAACGCGGCCATCGATCTGTTCGCCCGGGCGCGGATCGAAACGACGGCCGGCGGCGCGATCGAGGTGATCTCCCGCGACCGCGATTGCCGCGTCCGGGCCGAGACGCCCGAGCATCTGGGTCGCGATCCGGCCGCCGCGGGGGGAGCGATCGAGTTCCCGCTGCGGCTGGCGGCCCACTTCCTGGGCGGGCGCGGCGCACCGGCGAGAGGGGACGGCTCTCTCTCCTGCCGCATCACGACCGACTGCCAGGCGCCCGCCGGGTCCGGCCTGGGAGGATCGTCGGCCCTCGGGATCGCCCTGGCCTCCGTCCTGAATCGCTATACCGGCCGGGGCCTGGAGTCCGATCGGCTGCTGTCGCTCACGCGCGCCATCGAGACCCAGGTCCTCAAGATCCCCACGGGCGAGCAGGACTACCATCCCGCGCTTCTCGGAGGGATCCTGGCGCTGCACTACGGAGTGGAGGGGACGCGCGCGGAGAGGCTGGCGGTGGACGTCGAGGCGCTCCGCCGCCACACGGTGCTGGTGTTCACCGGCGTCTCGAGGTCCTCCGGGGTCTCCAACTGGGACATGATCAAGCGCCACCTCGACGGCGACCGCGAGGTGCGCGACGCCCTGGAGAGGATCAACGGCGCCACGCACGCCATGCGGGAGGCGCTTCTCGCCGGGGATTGGGACGCGGCCGGCGCGGCGCTCGCGGAGGAGTGGGAGGCGCGCCGGCGGATGTCTCCGAAGGTGAC
The DNA here is from genome assembly GCA_016202915.1 of Acidobacteriota bacterium. Lineage (GTDB taxonomy): Bacteria > Acidobacteriota > Polarisedimenticolia > Gp22-AA2 > Gp22-AA2 > JACQNT01. The sequence goes on along the minus strand of JACQNT010000137.1, from coordinate 2,858 downwards.
GACACCGGCGATCGACGGGATGATCGGAGCGGCCCGGGCCCTCGGGGGGCAGGCCGGCAAGGTCTGCGGCGCGGGCGGCGGGGGATGCCTGGTCCTCTGGGTGAGGGAGGGGAGCAGGCAGGCCGTCGTCGAAGGGATCACCGGTCTCGGGGGCAGGGTGCTTGATTTCCGCTATGTCACGGAAGGCGTGGTGGTGACGGAACCGTAAGGCCTGATTCCCATTGCGCCGGCTCCCTGTTCGCCGTAGACTTCCGGGAGACCTCACCCTGCGCCCCAGGGGCGTTCAAGTTTTTGGAATCAGGGGTTTACTTTCAGGCGGAACGGGTGGACAATATCACCTCGTCGCGAAGCCACAGGCTGAGGAACGGGGAACCGCCAGCATGAGAATGGAGAACAGGAATCGGAGTCGGTGGACGCCGGTCATGTTCGCCTGGCTGTTGTCCCTCCCGGCGGCCCTGCCGGTGTTCGCCGACCAGGTCGTCTATTTCGTCAACGGCAAGGCGATCATGGTCAAGAGCGTCGAGAAGGGGGAGAAGTTCACGATCCTCGAGATGGATGGTGGGGGGAAGATGGGAGTCCCCACCGACCAGATCATCAGGATTGAGGAGTACCAGGTTTCCGCTCCGGCCCCGCCGCCGGCCGCGGCTCCCCAGGCCGCGCCTCCGGTCGTGGCGGCCCCGGCCCCGCTTGTGGCGATCCCGCAGAGCCCGGCGGTCTCGGTGCCGCCGGCGAACGCCGGCGTGGCGCCCCCGAACATGATCGCGCCGCCAGTCACGGCGGCCGCCCCGAATGCGGCTGCCTCGAACCAGCCCGCGGGCGCGCCGGCGGCTCCTCCTCCCGGTCCGCTCCCGGTCGGCCCCGGCTTCGGCGGCAGAACGCCGGGACCGGGACAGGGCCTGGCCGGGCTGACTCCGGTCGGCATCGGAGGCGGTGGTGGATCGGCCCACGTCGCGCCTCCTCCGCCGGGTGTCCGGCCGGCGCCTTCGGGCCCCTCCGTTACGGGGTCAGGGAGGCGGCCTGGAGTGGACCGCTACGGGGCCCGGCGTGGCGGGGACCGGGGACCTCTCTTCGCGGGCGGCCGGCGCGGCATGATGGAGAGACAGCGCCCGGAGATGAACCGTCCTCAGGCATCCCCGCCGCCGCGCCCGGCGGCCCCGCCGCCCGCAGCGCAGGGCCAGGACCCGGAGGAGAAGGAACCGCTCCCTGAGGAGCAAAGCCCCCCAGCCGATGACGCGCCGACGGACGGCCCGAACGAAGGCGAGCCCGCGCTCCCCGAAGAGGCCCCTCCGGAAAACCCTCCTCCCAGTTAGGAGACGATCCCGCCGCAACCGGTCCCTCCCCGTCGTGGGCCTGACCGGCCCCAACGCCTCGGGCAAGGGTGAGGTGGCGAAGTTCCTCGCGGCGCACGGCTTCCAGGTCTATTCGCTATCCGATGTTGTCCGCCGTGAGGCGACCCGGATCGGTCTCGACCACGGCCGGGACAACCTGATCCGGGTCGGCGTCCGCTTGCGCGCCCGCGGTGGTCCCGGAGCCCTCGCCGGGCGGATCCTGCCGCGCCTGCGAGGACAGGCGGTGGTCGATTCGATCCGCAACCCGGGGGAGGTCGCGGTGCTGCGCCGCCTGCCGCGGTTCCTGCTCCTCGGGGTCGACGCGCCGCAGGCCCTGCGCTTCGAACGGTCGCTGAGACGCGGCCGGATCGGCGATGGCGCGACCCTCGAGGAGTTCGCCCGCAAGGAGGCGCGCGAGAACTCCACCACCGAAGCGGGCCAGCAGCTCCAGGCCACCCTCGCCATGGCCGACTGCGTGGTCGACAACGACAGCACGCTCGACGCGCTCCACGCCAGGGTGCGCGCCGCCTTGGAGCGATGCGGCATCACCCTCCCGAACGGATCTCAGAAGAGGCTGTAGCGGGGCCGCCGGCGGCGGAACAACGCGATCAGGGCGAGCCCCGTGATGAAGCCGCCGATGTGGGCGAACCAGGCCACCCCCCCGGGGGCGATCTGCCCCGCGTTCACCAGCTGAATGAGGAACCAGAACCCGAGGACGATCACGGCGGGGATCGGCACGATGCGCACGAAGAAGAAGACGAAGACCAGGGTCAGGACGCGCGCCGCCGGGAACAGGATCAGGTAGCCGCCCAGGACGCCGGAGATGGCGCCGCTGGCGCCGATCATCGGCACCCTGGAGAGCGGCGAGGCGGCGATCTGGGCGAAGGAGGCCGCCAGCCCGCAGAGGATGTAGAAGAGCAGGAACCGGGCGTGCCCCATCGAGTCCTCGATGTTGTTGCCGAAGATCCACAGGTAAATCATGTTTCCCGCGAGGTGCAGGACGCCCCCGTGCACGAACATCGCCGTGAGCAGCGTCATCCCGTTGTAGAGAACCAGGTCGGCCTCTCCGGGCTCGAGGTGCGTGATCTCGAACGGGATGACCGCCAGCTTGAGGATCAGTTCGTCGCGCGCGCCCGCGGAGAGCAGGACCTCCCACAAGAAGAGGGCGAGGTTGGCGGCGATCAGGAGCACGGTGACGAAAGGAAAGGTCCGCGTCGGGTTGTCGTCCTTGAGGGGGATCATGCGGGACGATCCTCGGGAGCGCTCACTATAGCACAGCGCCCCGAGCGGTCCCGGGCGCCGCCCCCCGCACCCGTGTTTCCTGAACCCACCTGAATCCGACCATCCCACGGTCGCGGAGTCGTGAAAGTCGTGAGCGGGTGATGCCGCTGCGCGTGAGCCGCTTCAACGGTCGGGTGGCGGCCGCTCCGCCTCGCGGGGGTGTCTCGGACGGAGCCCGTGGCCGCGCGCAGTTCACGCGGCCGGGCGAGGGAAAGCCAAGGCGCGCCGCGCCGGTGGGCGGTCTGGGCC
>JACQNT010000134.1 GCA_016202915.1 Acidobacteriota bacterium | reverse complement strand
GTGGCGCCGAAGGCGCCGTCGAGGATCTCCTTCAGGGTGGGACGCGGGATCGACCAGGAGACCCAGCCGCACTCCACCTCGTCGAGGTCGGTGCGCCACAGCTTGGAGTTGTATGGCAGCATGAAGTGCCGGGCGATGCCGCTCCCGAACGTCCCCTCCACCCATTCCCGGAAGCTCAACCGTTCCAGGTCGGGCTCGCCCGCGGAGGCCCGCTTCACCTGGGCCTCCACGAAATCCGAGAGGCATTCCTTGACGACCTCCACGGGGAGCCCGTGGAGGTTCGCCTGGAACGGGTAGGGCGTGTAGACCCCTTTGGAGAAGATCAGGGCTCGCCGGTCGTGGCGGGCGAAGGAGCCGGGGAGGAGGCGGTCGACCAGGCTCTTCACCCCGCCGTCGCGCAGGTGCAGGAGGTGGCCGGTGCAGTCGAAGGTGAACCCGTCCTCGACGTGCGTCCGGCACAGCCCGCCGACCTCCGCCTCGCGCTCGATCACGACGCACGGAACCGGGGTGAGATGGCAGGCGGCCGACAGGCCCGTGAGGCCCCCTCCCAGAATGACGACCGGGTACGACTTGCTCATCGGGCCCTCACAGGGACATGTCGATCCGCCTGAGAAAGAAGCCCAGGCCGGTCGAGGCGAGGACGATGGCCACGAGGATCGCCAGCGCCGTCGCCGCGCCCGAGAGCATCATGCCGATCGCCAGGGCCCCGAGGAGGAGCGTCGCCGCCCAGGAGCCCAGCACCGTCTGCCGCGTCGACAGCCTCCACTTCCTCAATCGCAGGGCGAAGTGGTCGGGGCTGCCCAGCATCACGGGGAGCCCGCGGCGGAAGCGGACGTACATGACGAACAGCATGTCGAAGATCGGCACCCCGAGGATCACCACGGGCGCCAGAGAGGCGACCAGGTTCTCCCGCGTGTACGAGTTGTTCATCCCGAGAGCGCCGAGCATCAGGCCGATGAACATGCTCCCGGCGTCCCCCATGTAGATCCGGGCCGGCGCGAAGTTGTAGCGCAGGAAGCCCAGGAGCGAGCCGCACAACGCCGCCAGGAGGATGGCGTACGTCTGGCGCCCGTTGAACGCCGCGATCAGGAAGAGGATGAACGCCGACCCGGCCGCCACGCCGGCGGCCAGGCCGTCCATCACGTCGATGATGTTGAAGGCGTTGATGATCGCCAGGAGCCACAGGAACGACAGGGCGATGGCCGCCCAGGGCGGCAGGAAGCCGAGCTTGATGTAGATCGACGAGTTGATCAGGGTGAGCACCGCCACCACCTGCCCGGCCAGCTTGGCCCCCGGCGAGAGGACGCCGAAGTCGTCGATGAGCCCCAGGATCACGACGATCGCACCGGCGAGCAGCAGGCCCAGGACCTCGGTCGAGTCGAAGCGCCGCGTGGCGGTCAGCGCCAGGATGAAGGAGAGGTAGATGGCCAGCCCTCCCAGGTAGGGCACCGGGGCCTCCTGGCGCTTCAACCGGCCGTCGGGCCGGTCGACGATCCCGAAGCGGATCGCCGCCTGGCGCATGAGCGGCGTCGTGTAGAGCGCGATCGTGGCCGCCAGGGCGAACGCGACGAGGTACCAGATCATCCTCCCCTCTCCTCTCGCGGCCTGCGCGGACCGCCGCGCCTGCGCCCCAGGAGATCGCGATACAGCGCCGCGGTCCTCTCCACCAGCCCTTCCACGCGGAACGACGTCTCGACGCGCGCGCGGCCGGAGCGGGCCAGGCGCAGGGCGAGATCACGGTCCCTGAGGAGCGCGGCGCAGCCGCGCGCCAGCGCCCGCGGGTCGCCGGGCGCCACCAGGATCCCGCTGGCGCCGTCCTCCACCACCTCCGGCACCCCTCCGACCCGGCTGGCCACCACGGGCGTCCCGGCCGCCATCGCCTCCAGCAGCGTGATGCCGAAGCCCTCCCAGAGCGACGGCTGCACGAACAGATCGAACGCCCCCATGACGGAGGGGACGTCGCGGCGCTCCCCGGCGAACACGGTCCGGTGGCCGATCCCCTCCCGGGCGGCGCGCGCCTCCAGGGCGGAGCGCGCCGGCCCGTCCCCCACGATCGCGAAGCGCGCCCGCGGAAACTCCGCGGCCAGCAGGCGCGCCGCCGCCAGGAAGACCGACAGCCCTTTCTTCGGCTCGTCCAGCCGGCCCACCGTCCCGATCAGCGGGTCCTCCGGACCGGCGCCAAGGTCCCTCCGCAGGCGGTCGCGCGCCGCGGGATCGGGCAGGGGCGCCGGGACCTCGATGGCGTTGCGCAGCGTCCGCACCAACCCCGGCCGGAGCCCGTGCGCCTCGATGGCGTAGCGCCTCACCGCCTCGGAGCAGGCGACGACCGCGTGCGACAGGGGTGCGGTCAGCCGCTCCGCCAGCCGGTGACGGATCCCCATCCAGACATCGGTGTCGTGGTGGGTGGTGATCACCACCGGCACGCCCGCGATCCGCCCCAGAACCCGTGCCACCAGGTTGGCCAGGAACAGGTGGGCGTGCAGGATCTGGATCCGGTCGCGCCGCAGGATCGACAGCAGCCGGCCGGCGACCTTCAGGTCATACCTGCCGGTCCCGCCGAGCGCGATGGCGCGGACGCCGCGCGCCTGCAGGTCGTCTCCCAGGTCCCCCCACCCCTTGAGGCAGGCGACGGTGACTTCGAACCCGGCGCGCTGCAGGCGCGGGGCAGTGATGAGGACGAGCTTCTCGGCGCCGCCTACGGTGAACCCGACGGTCAGGATCAGGAGGCGCGGGCGGAAGGGCCGCGCTCCGTTCGCGGCGCGCACCGGGGCGGTCTGTGGAGACGTCGCGAGCGGAGGCGCGGGGAGCGCGGGCGCGGAGCTCACGGGCCCTCCCCCAGGACGCGGCGGTACAGCCGGTCGATCTGTGAAGCCATCGCGGCCAGGGAGTGCTTCTCCAGGACCGCGCGCCTGCCTGAGGCGCCCAGCCGCCGCGCCAGGACCGGATCGCGCAGGAGACTGATCGCCGCCCCGGCGAGCGCGGCGGGATGCCGGGCCGGGACCAGGAGGCCGGTCTCGCCGTCACTGACGACATCGGCGACGCCCGTGGCGCGGGCGGCGACGACCGGGAGGGACAGCGCCATCGCTTCCAGGAGCGCCTGCGGCAGGCCCTCCCAGAGCGACGGCAGGGCGAACAGATCGAGCGCCGCGAGGACGACGGGGACATCGCGCCGGTGCCCCAGGAAGACGACCCGATCGGCAATCCCGAGCCGCCGCGCTTCGCTCTCGAGATCGCCCCGCGAGGGTCCCTCCCCGGCCAGAACCACCCCCGCGCTGGGGAAGGCCGCCAGGATGGCGGGGAGAGCCCTGAGGAGATCGATCTGCCCTTTCTGCGGCGCCAGGCGTCCCACCGTCCCGACAAGAGGGTCGAACGGCGGCAGACCGAGCCGCCGCCGGGCCTCGTCCCGCGGCGGCGCCGCCCCGGCGATCCGCCCGTCCACGCCGTTGACGATCACCACCATCTTGCGCGTCGGAAGGTGCTCGGCTTCCCGCAGAAACTCGACGAGCCCCGCCGAGACGACGATGACGGCGTCGGCCGCCTCGTAGGCGAGCCTCTCCAGCGCCAGGAACGGGTAGCGCTTCCAGGTGCGGCGGGTGCGGAACTCGTCGGCGTTGTGCTTGGAGGAGATCAGGCCGCGGGCGCCGCCGAGCCGGGCTGCGAAGGCGCCGTAGTAGTCGGCCAGGTCCATGTGGGTGTGCACCAGGTCGATCCGCTCCCGTCTGACGTGTCGCCAGAGCCTGACAAGACAGAGCGGGTCGGCCTTGCCGCGCAGGCGCATCCCGACCACCCTGGCCCCGGCGGTCTCGAACTCCCGCGCCAGGGCCGGCTCCCCCTTCAGATAGGCGACCTGGAAGTCGTAGCGCGCCGGGTCGAGGCGCTGGACCAGTCGCAGCGCCGCCATCTCGGTCCCGCCCGGAAGGAGCGTGGAGATCACGTGCAGCACCCGCGCGCGGCGCTGCGGCGCGCTCCCCGCTGCGGGGACGGCCGCGGCCGTACCGCGCAGCGGACCGATGACGGCCATGAGCTGCTCGAAACGCCGGTCCCAGGTGTGGCGCCGGGCGAAAGCGAGGCGCGCCGCCCGCCCCGCCCCGTCCTCCGCGCGCGCCTGTTCCAGGGCGGCGGCGAAATCGCCAGGGCCGTCCGCCAGGCGCAGCGGAGCGCCCATCGCCGCCGTCTCCTCCATCGGCGTCGCCACCACGGGAATCCCGGCGGCGCAGTACTCGTAGACCTTGATCGGATGGATGGCGTGGGTGAGGGCGTCGAGGCGGAACGGCACGATCCCGACGTCGACGTGGGCCAGGTAAGCCGGCAGGTCGCCGTAGGGGCGCGGCCCCAGGAGGAACACGTTCGGCAGACGACCGAGGCGCGCCAGGTCCGCCCGCGCCGGGCCGAGGAGGACGAACGACCATCCGGCGAGCCGCCGCGCCACCTCCCCGAGAAGGGGCGCGTCGAACCACGAGTCGATCGCCCCGACGTACGCGGCCCGGGGGCGCGGCAGGGCCGCCAGATCGGCGGGCTCTGCGAGCCCCGGCTGTTGGAACGGCTCGGGATCGCAGGCGTTGGGCAGGTAGATCGCGTGGCGCGCCCCCAGGCTCCGGGCCCGCGCCAGCAGCCGGCGCGCGGTCGCGACCACGAGGTCGGCGCGGCGGCAGACTTCCGCCTCGAGCGCCGAGAAGCTCGCCGGTGTCTTGGGGAACGCCGCCGTGTCGTCGCTCATCCTGTAGACCGACAGGTCGTGCGGCACCTCGTCCAGGAGCGCCAGGAACGGGCTCCCGGGGTTCATCCACAGCAGATCGACCCGCTCGAACCCGGCGCCCGCCAGGACCTTCCGGAACGCCGGCACGGTCGCCCGGAGCGTGAGGCGCGCCGCCGCGGCCCGGTCGAGCAACGGGTACGGGCGGTACGGCGCCAGGGTCATCGGGGCGTAGGCGAACAGCGCCCCGTCCCGGAGAAACTCCCCGCCCCTCCTCCAGAGCCGCAGGCGCGCGCGCGTCTCGCGGCCGGCCTTCACGAAGTTCGCCGGCGACACGGGCCCGGTGCACCAGGCGATCCGGGCGCCCCTCCTGAGGAAGCGCTCCGCCAGGTGATGCCCCCCCACCCGGATCGGGCCGCCGGGAGCGAAGTGCTCCCACATCAGGATCCTCACCGCTCCCCCCGGACGGCGCGGTCCAGCCGGAAGGTGGCCCGCATCGTCGCCTCGATCTCGTCGAGCGTGATGACCGCGGAGGGCGCGCCGCGCAGGGCGCGGCCGATCGCCTCCCACTGCCCGGCGATCCCCTTGTCATGCCGCCCGAGATCGAGAGACTCGCCCGGCGCGCCGAAAACCGCGAGCGTCCTGAAGTCGTCGAGCACCAGGGCGGTCCCCTGCCTGAAGATCTCCAGCCGCTCCTTCGGCAGGGCGGGGTCCCCCAGTCCGGTATAGGCCAGGACGGCGCGCGAGCCGCCGCCGAACTCGAGCAGGGCGGCGAACGAGTCGCCCGACACGACGCTCACGCCGTCGGACGGCAGCGCCCGGGCCTCGACGCCGACGAGCGGCTCCCGCAGGAGGAAGAGGAGGAGATCGGCGAAATGGCAGCACTCCCCCAGCACGCGCCCCCCTCCCTCGACCGGGTCGCGGGCCCAGTGACCGGGCGGCAGGGCCCCGGCGTTGACGCGGTAGATCGCCAAGGACGGTCCGGAGCGCCGCGACAGCACCTCGCGGGCGCGGACCGCCAGCGGGCTGTAGCGGCGGTTGAACCCGACGGCGAGCAGGCGCCGCGCCGCTCGCGCCGCTTCGAGCAGCGGCCCCAGCTCCCCCTCCTCCAGGCAGAGCGGCTTCTCCACGAAGACGTGCTTCCCGCGGCGCAGCGCCGCCCCCGCCTGGGCGGCATGCAGGTTGTGCCGCGTGCCGATCAGCACGAGGTGGCACGCCGGGTCGTCGAGGATCTCCTGGAGCCCGGCGGCGGCTCCCGGAGCGCCCCAGCGCCGCGCCGTCTCGCGCGCGTTCAGGGGCGACGCGGTCGCCACGGCGCGCAAGGCGAAGCCGGAGGCGCGCCGCAGCGCCGGCAGGTGGACGCTCTTCACGAAGGCGCCCGCCCCGCACACGCCGACGCCGATGTCGTCCCGCTGCCCCAGGAGCGCCTCGATCATCTGGCCGCAGGCGGCCCGCGGCGCCGCGTCCCTCCCGGCGCGGCGCGCCCCGCCCGGGGAGCCGGCCGCGGCGGCGGGCGGCTCCGGCCCCCCCGCGCCGCCCGCATAGCGCAGCACGATCCCGAGGGGCCGATCGGGCCCTTCCCGGCCGAGCGCCTCGTAGGCGGCCGCCGCGTCATCCAGCGGGAAGGTCAGGTCGATCAGCGGGCGCACCTCGACGCGCCCGTCGCGCAGCAGGCCCAGGAAGGCGGCCATGTTGCGGTTCTCGGTCCAGCGGACGTAGGGGGCCGGGTAATCGATCCCCCGTTCCTCGTAGAGCGGATCGTAGCGGCCGGGACCGTAGGAGGTGCTGATGAGGAGATCGAGCTCCTTCTCGTACATCAGGCGCCGATCGATCTCCAGCCCGACGTCGCCGACGATCACCACCTTCCCCTTCTTGCGGCACAGGCGCATCGCCAGGTTCACCGCCTCGGGCCCCTTCGAGGCCGCGTAGACCAGGACGGCGTCCGCCAGCAGGCCGGCGGTGGCGCGGGGGACCTCCTCGAGGGGATCGCCGGAGGCCAGGGAGAACGCCTCCATGCCGAGGCTCCGGACGCGCGCGGCGCGGGCCGGGTCGATGTCGAACCCCAGGACCCGGGCGCCGGCGGCCCGGAGGATCCGGGCCCCGAGGTTGCCGATCAGGCCCAGGCCGAGGACCACGGCGACCTCGCCGATCTGGATCCCGGAGCGCCTGACGCCCTGGAGCGCGATCGCCCCCAGGGTCGTGAAGGCCGCCTCCTCGAGGGCCATCTCCGCCGGCACCGCGACCACCAGGTTGCGCGGCACGGAGATCCACTCGGAGTGGCAGGCGTACCCGGCGCCGGCGCAGGCGACGCGGGTCCCGGGGGGGAGATCGGACACGCCGGGGCCGACGCCGTGCACGATCCCCGACGCCGCGTATCCGGGAGCGCTGGCGCCCTCCGCGTCGCGCTCCCGCAGGCGCTCCAGGAGGCCGGACGGCCCCTCCTCCCGCAGGATCTCGAAGGCGCGCCGGACCCTCGACGGATCGGCAGCGGACCGCCAGATCGCGGGGGGATCGCCGGAGAGCATCGCGGCGCGCTCCGTCCCGGCGCTCAGGACCGAGAACCCGGTCCGCACCAGGACCCGGCCCGGCCCGGCGGACGGGGCCGGGACCTCCTCCACGACGGCCTTCCCTTCCCTGAGGATCACCTGCTTCATGGCTCGCGCCTGCCGTCCGGGGCCCCGCCCCCGCGCGCGCGCCCTTCGACATCGACGGCGAAACGCAGGACGACCGGCAGCGTCCCGGTCCACTCGTAGCGCAGCGTGAGGGACGGCTCCACCCGGCCGTACCCCGGGGAGAAGAGGTCCTGCTCGCGCAGGACGTGCGTCCCCGGGGGGAGCGCGAGCGGGCGGATCGCGAAGCGCACCTCTCCCGCGCGGCAGATCGCCCCCAGCCCCTCTTCCTCGATGAAGGCCTCGCAGCGCGGCGCCAGGTGGAAGAATGCCTCCAGGCGGTGCCGGCCGCGCCCGTCGAGGTGGTCCTCGATGAGGAACCGCCGGGTCTTTTTGTTGAGGAGGACCACCCGGCGGTGCATCACGGGGTCGGCCAGGCGCGCGTAGCCGCGGTGCTCCGCCTCCACCAGGTCGAAGCCGGCGCGCGACACGAAACGGAGCACGGCGGGGCTGTCGGCGCCGGGCAGCGCGAACGGGCGCGCCGGCAGGGGATTGATCTCCTCGCCGTCCACGCGCACTGTGTTGTGCGCCGCCGTCCCCCGGAAGCGCTGCCTCAGCGCCAGGTCGCGCGTGTAGGTGCCCGTCCCCGGGTCGACGAGCAGGTCCTGTCCGGCCGCCTGGATCTCGACCGACAGGGTGTCGTTGTGCGCGTGCGCCCCCAGGCCCTTGAGGCCGACGGGACCCGCCTCCACGAAGGCGTACAGGTCATCGTGCCTCAGGATGGCCGTGCCGGCCGCCGGGAAGTGCCGTCCCGTGACGACCACCCGCGCTCCGCCCCGGGGCGCCTCGATCAGCCTGCCCGCCGCCGGCCCGAAGAACCACCACGCCTCCTCCCAGCGGGGACCCGCCAGGGCCAGGAGCGCGGGTTCCTCGAAGGCGCACCCGGCGACCGCCAGCAAGTGGCGGTGGTCGCGGCGGTCGGCGTCGTACTCACCGAGGATCTGCAGGCGGCCGTCGTCGTTGTCCCCGATCTGCGGCGCCAGCCCGCCTGGCTTCGTGTAGTGCGCGATGTAGTCGACCATGGAGCGCACCCGCGCCCGCAGGTCGGGCAGGCGGAAGCCGGAGCGCTCCAGGAGCAGGAGCGCCGTCAGCGCCATCTCCGTCATCAACCGGTGATAGGACGTCGACGCCTCGTAGTCGACGCCGTCCGGATAGGTCTGCTCCTGGCTCGCGTGCGCGATCTCGGAGACGGCCATCCCCTTCCAGGAATCGGCCTCGGGCGACCCGCGGAACAGGACTCCCAGGAAGAGCAGGCCGACGAGATCGGCGAAGTAGTGGTTGCTGTTCGCTCCGCCTCCCGCTTCCAGGTTCGAGGCGATGAACCGGCCGTGGGCGAACAGGGAGCGCAGGAGGAGCGACCCGAAGGCGCTGTCCTCCACGATCTCGGGACGGAAGAAGCCGTATCCCCAGATCCAGTTGACCGCCCGGATCGCCACGTCCATCGTGCAGGCCCAGTTGACGCCGAACCCGGGCCGGTTCTCCCGGGTCCAGTCGAGGATCTGGGAGCGGAACTCCTGGAAGTAGCGCCGGTCGCCGGTCAGCCAGTAGGCCTGCCCGAGCCCCGGCAGGTGCTGGAAGCGGGACAGCTCCCAGGGGATCTTCACGTCCGCCCCGTTCCCGAACCCGCGCTCGATCCGCACGACCAGGTCCCTGAAGTAGGCGCCCCTGTCCCACGCCCGGCCGGAAACGAAATCGGCGTGCCAGGGAAGGCGCGGCCCGAGGTCCCTCGGGCCCGACCCGAGGATCTCGAAGCGATGCGCGCAGACCCGGTCAGCCCACTCCAGGATGCGGGCCCGGCGCGGCGGGTGGCGGGAGAAGAACAGGGCGCTCTCCCGGCGCGACAGATCGGTCGTGAACAGGCGGCCGGTATCGCGGCCGGCGTTGGCGAGCGCCTCCTCGATCGTCCCGAAGCGCCCGCCGAGATCGCGCAGGAGCCCGTTCTCGGAGGGTACCGCCAGCCGGGTCCTATCTTGAAGACGCCGCACCGCCCTCCCGACGCGGCGCCGCAGGCCGCGCGCGACGGCCACGGGGTCCAGGAGGGCCCGGCTCAGCTCCATCGCACCAGCCCTCCGACTAGCAGGCGATCGATCAGGCGCCGCACCCCCGTCTCCCACGTGTGGCGCTCCAGGGCCCTCCGCCGCGCCGCGGCGCCGAGCCGGTCCCGGAGCGGGACGTCGTCGACCAGCCGGATGATCGCCCGCGCCAGGGTCTCGGCGTCCCCGGGCGGGACGAGCAGGGACGTACGGCCGTCCTCCAGCACGTCCCCGATCTGGCCCAGCCGGCTGGCCACGATGCCGCGCCCCATCGCCATGTACTCGAACAGCTTCGTAGGCGAGCCGAAGAACGGGGTGCCGTCCGGGTTGCGGACATGCGGGGCGACCAGGACATCCATGGCGGCCAGGTGGGCGGGGCCCTCCTCCTGGGGCACGACGCCGGCGAAGGCGGCGCCCCGCGCGCAGCCGGCGCTCTGCAGAATCGCTTCCGCCTCCCGGCGCTGGACTCCGTCGCCCACGAACAGGAACCGGACCTCCGGCCTCCCGGCCAGGACCCGGACGGCGGCGCGCGCCAGCACGGGAGCGCCGTGCCAGGCCCCGAAGATGCCGATGAACCCGACGACCGTCCTCCCCTCGACCCCGAACTTCCGGCGCACCGCGCCGCCGTCGAGGTCCGGCCGGTAGCGCTCGGGATCGACACCGTTGGGCTGCACCACAATCCTCTCCGGCTCGACGCCGCGGGAGAGGAGCGTCTCCCGCAGCGCCTCCGAGACGACCACGATCAGATCGGCGTGGCGCAGGTTGACCTCCTCCAGCCCGACGAACAGGGAGCGCCAGCGGAACGAGCGGTCCCAGTGGTCGGCGATCCACACTTCCGAACCGTTGTACTCCAGCACGAGCGGCACTCCCAGCCTGCGGGACAGCACGACCCCGGCGTGGTTGCCGGCGTCGAAGCGCTGGTAGATCAGATCGGCCGGGCGCTCCGCCAGGACGCGCGCGGCCGACCTCTCGAAGCGCAGGGAGTGGGCGAAGTACGGGACTTCGCGGCCGACGTTGTACAGGCCGTCGGGAGGGACCAGGTGGACGGCGTGCCGCGCGGGGTCGACCAGGGCGGGTGGGTAGGTGCTGATGAAGAAGAGATCGGCGCCGGCGGCCCGGAAGCCGGCGGCGACCCCCGCGGTATGGGCCACCGATCCGCCCGCCCGGACGCCGCCCCAGAGATCGGACCGGAAGTAGCAGACCCGGCGTCCCCCGGCGGGACGCGGGGCGTGGCGGGCCAGCCGGCGAAGGCGGCGGACGCGCGCCGCTGTGCGCAGCAGGACCGACGCGCTCGCGGCCACTCCGAGGAGGTAGAGCGGCAGGTCGCGCGCGAGGAAACGCCCCGGGGAGAGGGGCAGGAGCCGGCCGCGCAGGTCGAGCAGCAGGCTGCGCGGGGCGGGCGCGAGCGCCCCCAGCGCCTGCAGCCGGATGAGCCTCTCGTGCCGTTCGATCTCGTCGGTCAGGACGATGAACTCCTCGGCCCGCAGCGACCGCAGATACGACAGGAGCGCCAGGGGCCGCAAGCCGGCCACCTCCTCGCGGCGGATCGGGAGCAGGGACCGTCCCGGGAGGAGCCCGGGCAGCGCCCTCTCGGCCCCGCGGGGATCGCGCACCAGCATCAGTACCGCCGCCGTCGTCATGGCGCCTCCGGCTTCCCTGCCAGGCAGCCGATCCTCTCACCCAAATAGACCAGCGGAAACAGCAGGTCCTTGAACGGCCTGGGCATGAACGACGGCAGCGCCAGAAGGCCGTGCCATTCGGAGGAGAAGCGAAGGATACGCAGCCCGCAGGCCCGCACCGCCCGCTTCAGCTCCAGCGGGCCATAGAGGTAGGAGTAGCCGTAGTCGTTCCGCCTCCTGAGGTTCCTCAGGTGGGCGAAAAGGAAGGTGCTGAACCTGTTCGGGACGGTGACCGCCAGGTGTCCCCCGCTCCGGAGGACACGCGCCATCTCCCGCAGGGCCGCCATGCGACTCTCGGCACCCGGGATGTGCTCGATCGTGGAGAATGAGACGACCACGTCGAACGATCCATCCGGGAATGACAGACGGGTCGCCTCCTCCACGCGGAAATCGAGGCGGGCTCGTTGGGACGGCGGCAGTTCTTCGGTGGCGATCCGCTCGGCCATCGCGATGGCGTCCGGGTTCACGTCGATCGCCGTCCAACGCCGCACCCGGCGGGCGAAATGCATCTCATCGATCGGTTCGAAACAGCCGACGTTCAGGACGTCCTTCCCCTGCAGGTCGACGTCCTCCAGGAGATCCCAGTCGACCAGCGCCTTGGTGGCCAGGTACGTCGGGTTGTCGCGGAAGCCCCGCGTCAAGACCCGGGCTGCGTTCCGGCTGTAGGCGGTGTGAACTTCTGCCCGCGCCTTCGTCAAATCCCTGGCCTCGAACGTCATGGCCTCAGCCCCAGCAGTCCGGCCACCTCCTCGGGGCCGACGACCAGCGTTTCCCTCAGGCCGGCGCGGCTGCGGCGCAGGAAAGCGGCGACTCCTATCACCAGCATGATCCCGTAGGCGATCGTCGAGGCGATGGCGGCGCCGATGAGACCCAGGGCCGGGATCAGCTTCAGGTTCAGAGCCAGATTGACCAGGACTCCGGCCAGCGGCGCCCACACCACGACCCAGGGCATCCCACGGCCCGCGAAGTGATTCATCAGGATGCCGTTGATCCCGAGGGCCCAGACACCTGGCAGGAGCCAGCGCGTCGCCGGAACGGCCGCTGCGAACCGCTGGCCGTAGAGGAACGGGATCAGCGGATCCGCCAGGAAGAAGGCCGCGGCACAGAGGACGGTCATCAGGAAGACGGCGTGGCGGGCGACCCGGGCAGTCGTCGCCTCCCGCTCGTCCGGGGCCTCGGAGGCGATGCGCGGGAACAGGATCATGCCGATCGTCACGGGGACGAGCAGGAGGGTGTCGGCGATCTGCACCGCGATCGAGTACGACCCGGCCGCGGCGCCCCCGAGGAAGTAGTTCACCAGGAGCATGTCGGACCGGATCACCAGGAACGACAGCAGGCACGCCAGGTACGACCGGCCCCCGAACCCGAGCAGGCGCAACAGGAGCGCCATGTCCGGGGCCAGGTCGAGGCGCGCCCGCCGGGCGCAGTAGAGGACCGAGGAGGCGCCGAAGGCGGCCCCCATGGCCGCGAACAGCACGACGACCCCCTCGACACCGCCGGAGAGGACGAGGAGATAGACCGCCAGCAGCCCGAGGGTGAGCGTCCTGTTGGCCACCTCGAAGACGTTGAACGCCCTGACATCCTGCATCCCCAGGAGCGCGTTCTGGAAGAACAGGATCATGAACTGGAATGGCAGGGCCGCGGCGGTGATCAGCACCAGGGGCAGCGGGACGCCGGCGATCCATTCCGGGTTGGAACGGCAGGCCGCCACCGTCGCCACCGCCGTCACGATCCCGATCGCGAGGCCGAGCCAGAGCATGGTCCCCAGCACCGCCCCGGCCCGCCGGGGCTCGCGCGCCATGAAGTACACCCCGCTGCTGTGCAATCCGAGGTTGCCGAACTGCAGCGCCAGGCCGGTCACGACCGACAGGATCGCCAGGACCCCGCGCCCCTCGGGCCCGAGCCAGCGGGCCGTGACGACGCTGCTGAGCAGGCCGATGGCGAGCGTCAGGCCACGGGCCAAAAGCGTCATGCTCACGCGGTCCCGGAAGTTCATCGCTCCCTCAGGCGGCCCGGCGGGCGATCCAGTCGTCGTACCACCGGCTCAGGTTGTACAGGGTCCAGAGGTGCCAGCTGTGGTCCCTCTTCCCATCGCGGTGCGCCCGGAACAGCCCGCGCACGTGCTCGTAGTCCAGCAGGTCCTCGTCGCGCAGCCGCGACTCCATGACCCCCGCGATCGCGGGGCGGTAGAGGTCGCCGCGCAGCCACTCGCTGACGGGCGCGCCGAACCCCTGCTTGGGGCGATGGATGATCTCGTCCGGCAGGATCCCCGTCATCGCCTTCTTCAGGAGGAATTTCGACTGCCCGCCCCGAATCTTGAGGTCGGTCGGGATCCGGAGCGCGAACTCGACGATCGCGTGATCCAGGAAGGGGACGCGCGCCTCGACGGAGGAAGCCATGGTGATCTTGTCCACGCGCATCAGCAGCAGCTCGGCCAGCCGGTTCTTGAGCTCGAGATAGATCATCCTCTGGCCGAAGTCGGCGTCCGACAGCATGCGCCGCGCCCGCCCGTCGAGCTCCTGGACCACGTCGTGCGAGGTCAGCCCGTTGATGGAGGCGCGGGCGCTCCCGGACAGGAGGCGCCGCTTCTCACGCTCGGTCCAGGCGATGGCGCCGCCCCAGAAGAACACCTCGTCGCCGGCGGCCTTGCGCAGCAGCTCCAGCCGATCGCCCCCGCGGCCCAGGAGGAAGGCCAGCCCGCGCGCCGCCCCGTACGCCATCCGCCGCACGGGCCGCGGCAGCCGCCGGATGGGGGCGAAGCACCGGGCGTGGTCGCGGTAGGCGCGCAGGTAGGTCTCGTAGCCGAAGAACTGCTCGTCGCTCCCCTCGCCCACCTGGATCACGATCGTGCCGGACTCCCTGGCGAGCTTCGCGACGTAGTGCAGGGGAACGCAAACCCAGTCGGCGATCGGCTCGTCCTGGTGGAACACCAGCTCCGGCATGAAGTCGAGCAGGTCCTTGACGCCGATCTCCACCTCGTGATGCTCGGTCTTGAAGAGCGTCGCGACCTTCCGCGCATGCTCGAACTCGTTGTACGAGGGGTGATCCTTGAAGCCGACCGAGAAGGTGCGCACCGGCCGGTCGAGAAGGCGGGCCATGAGCGCCACGTTGGTCGAGGAATCGAGCCCGCCCGAGAGAAAGACCCCGAACGGGACATCGGACATCATCTGCTGCGCGATCGACTGCTCCAGGAGGGAGCGCAGGCGCGCGGCGCACAACTCGGCGTCGTCGTAGCGCGCCTCCTCCGGGGGGGCCAGGAGCGGGTCCCAGTAGATCTCGGTGGTGATCGCGCCGCGGCGGTCCACGATCAGGCGGGTCGCCGGCGGCAACTTGCGGATCCCCTGGAACAGGGTGCGGGGCGCCGGCGCGGCGATGAAGGTCAGGTAGTGGTACAGGGCGGCCCGGTCGACGCGGCGCGACACGCGGGGGTGTGCCAGGATCGCCTTGATCTCGGATCCGAAGAGCAGCGTCCCCGGCAGGACGGCGTAATACAGCGGCTTGATGCCGATGTGGTCGCGCGCCAGGATCAGCTCCCTCCTGCGCTCGTCCCAGATCGCCAGCGCGAACATCCCCACGAGCGAGCGCAGGAAGTCGGGCCCCTCCTCCTCGTAGAGGTGGATCAGAGTCTCCGTGTCGGTGCGCGAGCGGTAGACGTGACCCTTCTTCTCGAGGCCGGCGCGCAGCTCCCGATGGTTGTAGATCTCCCCGTTGAAGGAAATCCAGACGCTGCCGTCCTCGTTGGACATCGGCTGCCGGCCCGCCGGGGACAGATCGATGATCGACAGGCGGCGGTGGCCGAGTCCGACGCGACCGTCAGGGGAGATGTAGATCCCGGCGTCGTCCGGGCCGCGGTGCGTCAGGGTATCGCGCATCCTGACCAGGATTCTCTCGTCCACGCGCCGCTCGTCCGGCCCGAACTCAACGATCCCGCAGATCCCGCACACGGACGACTCCATCCCAAAGCGGATTAAGGACTTGCGTCGGGCAATATAGTCCCCGGCACACTCCTTGTCCACAAATTGACGGGAGGGGCAACTGCCTCCTGCTCAACGAGTTCGGTCAGCCTGCGGGGGCCGGCCGGCGGCGGACAGATCGGCCGCCAGCCGCTCCCGGTCAGCCGGAGCATCCTCCACGATGGCGCGCGCGTAGCCGCTTTCAGGGATGAACCCCTCGAGAGCCCTCAGGGTCCCCTCCAGGCCTTCCTCCGAGGCCAGCGCCTCATCGAGCCTGCCGAGGCGGAGGAGGATGGAGGCCTCCAGAACCCGGGCGCGCAGGAAATTCGGCTCCAGCGACAGCGCCTCGCCCGTCGCGCCGAGCGCCTCCTCCTTCCTCCCCATCGCCAGCAAATGGTGCGCCAGCTCGAGGCGTGGACGTGGATCGAGGGGGGCCAGGAGAATCGCCTCGCGATACAGGGCCGTCGCCCGTTCCATGGCGGTTCCGTCGGCGAACAGGCGCTCGCCGGCGTGCGCCTCCAGCCTCGCGAGGAGGAGCGGGAACCGATAGTCGACCGGCTTGAGCCGGCGCGCGGCCCGCAGGTGGAGGAACGCCTCGGCGTACCGCTCGGGGGCCGGCGGCCCGGAGTTCAGGGCCGCCATCGCCAGATCGTGCCGGTACTCGGGGTGGATCGGATTCAGGCGCGCCGCCAGCCGCATCAGTTCGAGCCCCTCCCTCCCCACCCGGCGCGCCGTTTCCGCAGCGCGGTGCGCCGCGTAAGGCAGGGCGATCGCGACGAGGAAGAAATAGGTGACCACGAGCGCGGCGCTCGCCCGGGCCGCGGGCCGGGCGCGCCCGCCCCGCCGCGGCGCCGGGGCGGAGACGCCTTCTCCCGTCGCCTCCCCTGCGTCCCGGCTCCCGAGGGAGGCGAGGCCGGCGCCCAGAAGAATCGCCGGGACGAGCGTCAGCGCCGTGCGCTCCTGCAGGTCCTCCACCAGTCCCTGGTCCAGGTGCGCCAGGACCGACAGGCCGATCCCGATCCGCGCCGCGCCCGCCGTCTCCTGCCGCCATCCGAGGAGAGCCGCCAGCGCCAGGAGGGCGGCCGCCAGGAGGGCGCCCGCGGCGGGGATTCCGCTCTCGACGGCCAGGGTCAGGACGCCGGAGTGCGCCCCTGCGAAGGTCCGGTCGAAGCGGAGCGGTCCCCGCTCGACCGGGAAGTTGTGGCGCGGCGACACCTGCCCGAACATCCCCGGGCCGATCCCCAGGAAGGGATGCTCCGCCAGCATCCCGGCTGCCGCCGTCCAAATCTGCACTCGATGGTAGCGGTACGGGTCATCGGTCCGCGCGAAGCGCAGGAAGAGCATCGTGCCGCCGATCGCCAGGACCGCCGCCAGCGCGGCCGTCGCGGCGCGGCGCCGCACGCGCGTCCAGGACCGCCAGCGGAGGAGCGCCAGCGCCAGGAGAGCGGCGGACAGTCCCAGCAGGGCACCGCGCGACGACAGCAGAGCGATCGCCAGGAGATGAAGCGCGGCGACGGCGCCCCAGGCGGCGGCCCGCGGCCGCCTCCCCGCGGGCCCGGCCGCTTCCTCGGCCGCCGCCACGGAGAGCAGCAGGCCGAGGTTCAGGAAGGCGGCCAGGTGGTTGGGGTTGAGAAACGAGGCGCCGGCCGCCGCCAATCCTCCCGCGGGGAAGCGCAGGAGCGCCAGGCAGGCCTGGATCCCGGTCGAGGCGACGGCGACGTTGCGCAGGATGGCGAGGGTCCGCCCGTCCGCCCGGGACGCGGCCGCAGCCAGGAACAGGCCGGCCGCCATCCCCACGTCCAGCAGACCCAGGAGGGCCGCCAGGGGATAGGCGGCGCGCGCCGCCGCGAGGCCCGCGGCGAGGACGGCGAGGCCCAGCAGGAGCGCGATGGCCGGGAGGGCGCCCGGCCGCCTGGGCCATCTCGACCGGCCGGCGGCGAGGGAGACGATCATGCAGGCGAAGGCCAGGGAGTGCAGGACCACGAGGGCCAGAGGGTCCCGCCCGCCTTCCCGGAACGGGGCGACCAGGATCAGCAGCGCGCCCAGCAGCAGGAGGACGGTCCTCACCGAGGCGCCTCCCCGGGCCCCGGGGAATCGACCCGGTAGAGCCGCTTGAGCGGGTAGAGCAGGTGCGCCGCGTGCCGCTCCCTGAAGGCCGCCGCCGACTCGCCGGCCGCCTGGTGGTACAGGGCCCGCGTGTAGTGCAGAATCGCCGCCTCGGGCTCCAGCGACACGGCCCGCTCCGCGGCGCGCTCCCCCACCGCCCTCCAGGCGTCATCTTCAATCCGGTGCGCCAGGATCATCTGGGCCAGGAACGCGGCTGTATCCGCGTTGTCCGGCCGGGCCGCGGCGCTGCGCTGCGCCAGAAGCGCGGCCGTCTCCAGATCGCCACGCTCCGCCGACTCGCGCGCCCCGGCCAGCAGGGTCCTCGAGCGCGCGGTTGTGACCCCGTGCGCTGCGAGCGCCGCGGCCACGAGGAGGGCGGCGGCGCGCCGGGCGGCCGGCGCGCCCCGGGCGGCACGAGGCGCGGCAGCCACCTCCGCCCCGGGGCGCCCGATACCGAGCCCCAGCAGGAGGGCCGCGGGGATCGCCACTCCCGGCAGGAAGAGGGTGAAGTCGCCCAGGTTGTGGAACAGGAAGGCGCCGCCTCCGGCCAGCGCCGGGGCGCGCAGATCGGCCCCGGCGCCGGCGCCGCGCCAGGCGGCGCGGACCGCCTGCGCGAAACGCACCATGAGGACGAGAAGGGGCAGGAGGATCCAGAGGCCCCAGCCGGCCGCGGCCTGCAGGTACGAATTGTGCGCGTGCCGCGTCTCGTTCATCCCCTCCCGCATGTAGCGCGGATAGAAGATCCCGAACGATCCCGGGCCGCTGCCGAACAGCGGGTGATCGCGGACCATGCGGAGCGCCGCGCCCCAGTTGCCGGCGCGCAGTGACACGGGATCCCCCCCCGGCGCCGCCGCCATTTCCGCGCGGCGCGCGTGCAGGAAGTGACCCCCTCCGAGGATGGCGAGGAGGAGGATCGCCAGCGCCGCGAGCGCGCGGCCGCGCGGCGCGAGGAACAGCAGGGCCAGCAGGAGCCCGACGGCGCAGGCAGCGAGGGCGCCGAGCGACCGGGTCAGCAGGAGGGCGTATCCCTGGAGGAGCAGGGCGGCGGCCGCGACCGCGCGTCCTACCGGGCGAGCGGATCGGACGGCCCACACCAGGAGGGACGGCAGCGACAGCGCCAGGAACCCGCCGAGGGCGGCGGGAAGAGTGAACGGCCCGGAGGGGCGCCCGGCCTCGAGCCGGACCAGGAGGCCGGTCGGCTCGGCCGGGTCGACGGCGCGCACCGCCTCGGCCTGCATCGGATAGGTGACGGCGTGCTGGCGCACCGCCAGGAGCGCCGCGGCGCAGCCGAGCGCCGCGAGGGTGGCCAGCAGGAGTTTCGGGCCCCGCCGGTCGTCCGCCAGACCTCGCCCCAGGCTCCCGGCCAGCACCACGACGATCGCCAGGGCGGCCTCGTCGAGCGCTCTCGCCCTGCCGGGAGCCGTCAGGACCGACAGGGCGGCGAGCGGCAGGAGAATCAGCGCCCAGGCCGGCGGGAGCCGCGGCGACCGGTTCCGGCCGAAGACGAGGAACAGTATCGCCGCCGCCGCGATCGCTTCGCAGGCGGCCAGCGACCAGGGATTGGTCTCCGGGGGGAGCGCCGCCGCCACGGCCAGGAGGAGCGCCGCCGACGCCGGCAGGAACGGCCGGACGCCGGCGCCGGGAGGATCCGGGACCTTCTCACGCACGGTGGCGGTCCTCCGGCGGCGGTGTCGGCGCAAAAAAACAGGCGGTGCCCGGTGGCACCGCCCG
>JACQNT010000133.1 GCA_016202915.1 Acidobacteriota bacterium | reverse complement strand
GCGCTGGCGTCAGCGACGCCGGACTGCCCTCTGCTGAGGCCGGCCGCGACGTCCCCGAAGTGATCCAGGCGCGCCGGCGCCTGGCCGACATCAGACCCGCAGGCTGATGCTGACGCCGTCGCGCAGCGGCACGATCGTGGTGTGAAGACCGGGATCGGCGTAGAGGAGGCGGGTCAGCTCGCGCACGCCGCGCGTGTCGTCGTCCTGGTCGGGCCCGGCGACCTTCCCGAACCAGAGCATGTTGTCGCAGATGAACAGGCCGCCCTTCCCGAGCCGCCCTCGCAACAAGGGATGGACCCGCGGGTAGTCGCGCTTGTCGATGTCGCAGAAGATGATGTCGAAGGGGCCGGCCGAACGTTCGAGGATCTCGATCGCGTCGCCCTGCTTGATCTCGCACCTGTCGAGGAGACCGGCCCGCCCCAGGAAGTCCCGCGCCGCGGCGCAGTTCTCCGCCGACCCGTCCGTCAGGGTCACGCGCCCGCCCGCCGGCACGGCGCCGGCGAACCAGTGCGCCGAGTAGCCGAAGCCCGACCCGCACTCGAAGATCGCGCGGGCGCCCGTGGCGCGCGCCAGGAGGAAGAGCAGCCGGCCAACCAGCGGCCCGACGATCGGGAAGCGCCTCATCGAAGCCAGGCGCTCCATCTCCAGCAGCACGCCGGCGCTCGGCGGAGCGACGCGGCCCAGATACTCCTCGATGGCGGGGTTGACGATTCCCACGCGAGCATCTTAGACCACTCAGCGCGGATCGGGGATGTCCAGGACGACGGAGTGGGCGGCGTAGCTGAACCAGGCTTCGATGATCCGGCCGCCCTTGCGGAAGACGAGTCGGTGCGGGGCCTTCACCTCGGCCTCCCAGCCGCTGGCCACGCCGAGCTCCTTGAGCACCTTCACGGCATCTGCCCCCTCGCCCCTGAAGCGGAAGCGAGCGGTGATCGTGCCCCGCCGGGAACCTCCGGAGTTGCTCTCGAGGCGGAAGGTCGCCGGGATCCGGAAGTCCGGCGGGAAGCGGGGGTGCAGCCTCGCGGTGGAGGAGAATTTCCCGCGCTTGCGTGCTCCCTCGCCGAGCGCGGTCCGGGGCAGGTCGGCGGCCGGAGGCGGGGAATCGGCGGTCAGGCCGGCCGTCTCGCCCGCCGCTGAGCCGGTGGCTCCCCGCGACAGCCCCAGGGCGGGGAGCGCACCGGTATAGATGATGGAGGTGACGGCCCCCAGGAGGATCGCCCCCGCGGCCGTCCTCCACCGTCTGCCCCGGAACGCCCAGACCGCCACGGCGATCGATCCAACAATGATGGGAAGAAGAGCCGGGTAGGACTGTGCGGTGCGAGCCAGAACGCCCACGATCCCCATCCTGGACTCCCCGGTGGCCCCGGTCAGGCCGGACTCTGGAGCGGAAGGCGGGCCTCGCGATCCAATCTAAGGTCCGCCCGGGATCGCGGCAAGGACGGATGACGGAATCCTGACGGCGTCAGCCGGAATGACGACCGGAATCCGGGCACTCGGGCCGGTCAGGGCCCTGGCGCGGCTGGAGACGGGCCGTGAAATGCCTCAGGTAGGGCGCTTCCCAGGTCAGGTCGTACCCCCTGATGCGACGGCGCGCTCCGTGCACCTCGATGATCGCTTCGATCACGTAGTCGATATGGCTCTGCGTGTAGACGCGCCTGGGGATCGCCAGGCGGACGAGCTCCATCGCCGCCGGCCGGAAGGCCCCTGTCGCCTGGTCCTTCTTCCCGAACATCAGCGATCCAATCTCCACGCTGCGGATCCCCGCCTCCAGGTAGAGCTCGCAGGCGACCGCCTGCGCCGGGAACGCCTCGGGCGGGATGTGCGCCACGAACCGCCGCGCATCGAGATAGACGGCGTGGCCGCCGACCGGCAGGAGGATCGGAACGCCCGCAGCTTTCAGGTGATCTCCCAGGTAGGCGGTGGACACGAACCGGTAATTGAGGTAGTCCTCGTCCAAGACCTCCGCCAGCCCCTGGGCCATCGCTTCCAGGTCCCTTCCGGCCAGCCCGCCGTAGGTCGGGAAGCCCTCGATCAGGATCAGCAGGTTGCGCGCCCTCGAGGCCAGCGAGTCGTCGTTCAGCCCCAGGAAGCCGCCGATGTTGACCAGTCCGTCCTTCTTGGCGCTCATGGTGCAGCCGTCCGCCAGAGAGAACATCTCCCGGGCGATGTCGCGCACCGGGCGATCGCGCTGGCCGGGCTCCCGCAGCTTGATGAAGTAGGCGTTCTCGGCGAAGCGGCAGGCGTCCAGGAACAGCGGCACGCCATGCCGGTGGGCGGTCTCCCGGGCGGCGCGGATGTTTTCCAGGGAGACCGGCTGGCCGCCGCCCGAGTTGTTGGTGACCGTCAGCATGACGAGGGGGACGCGCTCGGGACCGTGCTCCTCCAGGCACGCCTGAAGCGCCCGCAGGTCGATGTTCCCCTTGAACGGGTGCTCCGACGCCGGGTCCTTCCCCTCCGCGACCAGCAGGTCGAGGGCCGTGGCGCCCGTGTACTCCACGTTGGCGCGGGTGGTGTCGAAATGCGAGTTGCTCGGCACCACCTTCCCGGGCCCGCCGACCAGGCCGAAGAGGATCTTCTCGGCGGCCCGCCCCTGGTGCACGGGGATGATGTGCCGGAACCCGGTCAGGGCGCGCGCCACCTCCTCGAACCGGTAGAAGGAGCGGCTCCCGGCGTACGACTCGTCGCCGGCCATGATCGCCGACCACTGCTGCGACGACATCGCCGCCGTGCCGCTGTCGGTCAGGAGGTCGATGGTGACCTCCTCCGCCTTCACCTGGAACAGGTTGTAGTGCGCCGCGCGGAGCACCCTCTCGCGGGATGCCCTGTCGGTGATCCTGATCGGCTCGACCACTTTGATCCGGAACGGTTCGATGATCGTCTTCATGGGGTTCCCCCTGCTCCGCCGCTCATGCTGTTTCGCCATACGGCACTTGCGTTCCAGTATGCGGTTCTGCTACCATGCGGCTCGTTCCTCCCGGTGAGAGGTCCTCGCTCGGGGAGTATAGGCGTCATGGCTCCGGTCAAGCGTCGGCGGAGGTTTCCGACCCTGATCGATCGCGGCCTCGGCCTGCTGGAAGTGATGCTTCCGCACGAGGGCGCCGAGAATTCCCTGTCGCCTCTCCCCCCCGGGCAGCGTGACGACTCCGGCTTCTGGTTTCCGGCCGGCGTCGAGCGGCCGGGGGACATCTTCACGCCGCAGCAGAGGGAGCTGCAGTCGAAGCAGAGGAACATCCAGCGCCGCAGGTTGCGATCGGATCCACCGCCCGCCGCGCCGTCGAGAGACGGCGGAGAGGCGGCGACGGAGCCTCCGGCGTCCGAGATATGCGTGCCGCTGCCTCCTCCCTGCTCCGAGGCCGGCGGCTCGCGCCCCGGCGCTCCCGCTCCCCGGGGGGCACCCGCGCGGGCATCCCCGCCGGCCCTCCCCCCCGATCCCTCCGGACTGCGCGGAGGACGGCACCGCCCCGCGGAGGCGGGATCGCGCCTCGTTGACTCCGGCCAGGGTTCCGAATAACATCGGGCCCCATGCCGGCCAGCACAATCAAACCGGGCCTGCTCTTTATCGGCGGCCAGTGGGTTGAATCGGCCGCCGGCGCCACGTTCAGGACGATCAACCCGGCGACCGAGGAACCGCTCACCGAGGTCGCCGAGGGTTGCGCCGAGGACATCGACCGCGCCGTCACGGCGGCGCGCAAGGCCTTCTCCGAAGGCGCCTGGCCCCGCATGCCGGCCGCCGATCGCGGCCGCCTCCTGTGGAAGATAGGAGACATGCTC
>JACQNT010000132.1 GCA_016202915.1 Acidobacteriota bacterium | reverse complement strand
GGATTACACCGGTCAGCGTGAGCCGGCTCCATGGTCCGGTGGCGGCCGCTCCGCCTCCCGGGGGCGTCCCGGACCGAGCCCGTCGCCGCGGGCAGTTCACGCGGCCGGGCGAGCGAGAGCCGAGGGGCGCCGTGCCGGTGGGCGGTTTGAGCCCATCCCGGCGCGGCGACCCCGTCCCCCGCGAGGCGGAGCGGCCGCCACCAGAAAATGGAATGGTCTCAGGACGGGGAGGAGGCTGAGCCGGCGCCGGCCGCGGCCCCCGCGCCCGCCGGCGGGGCGGCGGGGTCCGCCACGTTCTCGATCTCCACGACGCCGGTCGACTTGAGGACCCGCGCGAAGGCGTCGACGCACTCGGGGCAGAACTGGCGGCCCGCCATCCTGGTCATCTCCTGCATGGCGGTCTGAAGCGGCAGGCCGAGGCGGTACGGGCGCGTGGAGGTCATGGCGTCGAAGGCGTCCGCCAGGCAGACGATGCGGGCGGGGAGGGGGATCTCCTTCCCTTTGAGCCGGTCGGGATAGCCGCTGCCGTCGTACATCTCGTGGTGGTGCTTGATCCCCGTCACGTGCTTCTCGAAGGTGCGCACCGGCGCCAGGATCTGCGCCCCGACCACCGGGTGGGACTTGATCTCCTCGCGCTCCTCCGGCGTCAGGTTGGCCGGCTTGTTCAGGATCTTGTCGAGCATGCCGATCTTGCCGATGTCGTGCAGGAGCGCCACCTGCCCGACGATCTCGACCTCTTCTCTGGGAAGCCCCAGGGAACGCGCGATCAGGGTCGAGAACTTCGCCACGCGCTGCGAGTGGCCCGCGGTGTAGCGATCCTTGGCCTCCAGGGCGATCGCCAGCGACTCGGTGGTCTGGATGTAGGAGCGTTCCAGGTCATGGCGCGCCTGTTCGAGGTCGTCCATCGCGGCCGTGAGCTGCCGGTTGCGCACCTGCAGGTCGGCGAGGAGCTTCTCGTTCAGGCGCTTCATCTCCCTCTGCCGGAGGAGGGCGGTGATCGTGAACTTGACGTCCTCCGGGTCCCAGGGGGTCGGGATGTACTTGTCCAGGCCGGCGTTGTTGAGGGCATAGATCGCCTCCTCCAGGTTCGGACGCTCGGAGAGGAGGATCTTCCCGACGGAGGGGAACTGCGCGTTGACGATCTCGAGGAAGCGCCCACCGGGGATACCGGGCATCCCCTGGCTGGCGATGACCAGCTCGATCGGCCGGTTCTGCTCGCGGAGCGCGTAGAGGATCCCGAGCCCTTCCTCCGCCGATCCGGCCGCCACGACCTCCATGCCCGGAGGGGAGACGGCGGCGATCCTTTCCTTCAGCTGGGGGCGTGTCTGGGGGTTGTGGTCCACGAGGACCAGCGCCGGCCGGCTCATGTCCTGCCTCCGGAAAGCCCGGGCGGGCGGGCGCCTTTGGCCTGTGCGGACCCTGGACGCAACATTCGCAGTTCAATATAGGGCCGCCCTCCGGCGCCGGACAAGGACGGGATCGGCGCTCATCCCGGGGCGCTGTGGCGACAGCGCCCTCCCCGTGTAACCCGGACCCGGCGGGGTGTCGGAGCGTTGACGCTCCGGGAAAGCGTGGACTATACTGCGCCCGCATGTACGCCCTGTACGGCGCTCTCCTGCGCATCGCCTGGGCCGCCATCCTCCCTTACCAATTCGTGATCGCGCTCCTGAGAGGCGGGCCGCGCCTTCACTGGAAGGAGCGGCTCGGGCTTCTGCCGGGGGCCGCCTCGCCGCCCGCCGGAGGGATCTGGATCCACGCGGTCTCCGTGGGCGAGGTGCGCCTGGCCCTCTCCTTGTTGCGTCCCCTGCGGCAGCGCTTCGCCGGCACCCCCGTCTGCCTGACGACCGGAACGGCGACCGGCCGCGCCCTCGCGGCCGCGGCCGCGCCCGGCGAAGCCCGGCCCGACATGATCGCGACGCTCCCGCTCGATCTTCCCGGGCCGATGGGTCGGTTCCTGGACCGCCTCCGGCCGCGGGCGGTCCTGATCGTCGAGACGGAGATCTGGCCCAACCTCCTGCGCCTCTGCGGGCGCCGCGGGGTTCCGGTGATCCTTGTCAACGGACGCATCTCGCCGCGCGCCCACGCACGCTACCGCATGGTGCGCCGGTTCCTGCAGGCTCCGCTGGGCGCCGTGGGGCTGTTCGGAATGCAGTCGGAGGAGGACGCCCGGCGGATCCGCGACCTCGGCGCCCGCGCCGACAGGGTCCGCGTCACCGGCAACCTGAAGTTCGACCTCCCGGTGCCGGAGGTGGCCCCCGCCCAGGCGCGACGGCGCATCGGCCTGGCGGACGGGGACGCCGTCCTGGTGGCCGGAAGCACCGCTCCCGGAGAGGAGCCGGCGATCCTGCAGGCCTTCCGGGCCCTGCGGGACGTTCACGCATCGGTTCGTCTGATCCTCGCTCCGCGCCATCCCGAGAGATTCGATGAGGCGGAGTCGGCGCTGCGGCAGGCGGGGCTCCGGGTCGCCCGTTTCAGCCGCATCGGCGGAGAGGCCGCCGGGGCCGCTCCCGCGGATGTTCCCTACGAGGCCCTCCTCCTCGACACGCTCGGCGTCCTCCCCGAGATCTACGCCGCCGCCGACCTGGTCTTCGTCGGAGGGAGCCTGGTCCGGCGCGGCGGGCAGAACATCCTCGAGCCGGCGGCCCTGGGCAAGCCGGTGCTGTTCGGGCCGCACGTGGACAACTTCCGCGCCGCGGCGACGGCCCTCACCGAGGCGGGGGGCGGCTTCGTGGCGCGCGACGGCGAGGAGCTTGCGGGACTCGCGGTGCGCCTGCTCGGCGACCCGGCGGCCCGGCGGGTGGCCGGCGCCATGGCGCGCCGGGTCGTCGAGGCGAACCGTGGCGCGACCTCCAGGACGATCGCGATCATCGTGGAGGCCCTGGGGCCGCGCCCTGCGGCGCCGGCCTGCGGGGCGGGGCGGACGTGATCGGGCCGAACCTCCTGGATCGTCCCGCGCTGTGGCCGCTGCTGTTTCTGCCAGGGGTCCTCTACCGCGCGGCGGTGGCGGCGCGCGGCGCCCTGTACGACACCGGCCGGATCCGCCCCGCCCGTCTCCCCTGCCACGTCATCAGCATCGGGAACCTGACGGTCGGCGGCAGCGGCAAGACACCCTTGACCTCATTCATCGCCGGGTTTCTGCGGGACTCGGGCTACCGGGTCGGCGTCGCCAGCCGCGGCTACCGGCGGCGGGGACCGGCCGCGCCGCGGCTGGTCTCGGACGGCCGGCGGCTCCTGGCCGATCCCGGCGCGGCGGGCGACGAGCCCTACCTCATCGCGCGCGACAACCCGTCGGTGCCCGTGGCGGTCGGCGCGGACCGGGTCGCGGCCGCGCGCCTGCTGCTGGCGACCGGTCCACTCGAGGCGATCCTCCTCGACGACGCGTTCCAGCACCGCCGCATCGCCCGCGACCTCGACCTGCTCCTCGTCGACGGCCGGGACCCGTGGGGGAATGGTAGAATGCTGCCGCACGGTCCGCTGCGCGAGCCGCTGTCGGCGGTCACGCGGGCCGACGCCGTCATCCTGACGCGGTCCGAAGGGCGCGTCCCGGCCGCCGTCGCTTCCGTCCTGGAGCGTCACAACCCGCGCGCCGCCGTCCTGCACTGTGGCCTGGAGCCGGAGGCTTTCGTGCGCGCCGAGGGAGAGCCGGTCGGCCTGGCCTCCTTGAAAGGCTTCTCCTCCTATGTCTTCTCCGGAATCGCCCGCCCCGAGCGCTTCGAGGAGGAGGTGCGCAGACTCGGGCTGCGCCTGGCCGGCGCGCGGCGGTTCCCCGACCACCATCACTACACCCGGCGCGAGCTCGAGGGCGTGGTGCGGGAGGCCCGGGCCGCGGGAGCCGAGGTGCTGGTGACGACGGAGAAGGACCTGCTGCGGATCGCCGAGCCGCCCGCGGGCGCGCTCCCCCTCTATGCCCTGGCGCTGCGCGTCACCTTCCCCTGGGGGGTTCCCCTGCAGGCTTGGCTCCTCGATCGCCTGGCGGCGCGGCGGCCGGCGGAGGCCCGGACGTGACGCGCCGCCGCGGTGTCGCCGATGTCTTTCTCTTCGCCGCCTGCCGCGCCGCCCTCTTCGTCCTGGCGCTCCTGCCCCGCGCCGCCGGGCTGCGCGTCGGCCGGTCCCTTGGAATCCTGGTCTTCTGGGCCTACCCGGCGCGCCGGCGGATCGCCCTGGCGAACCTCCAGAAGGCATACGGCGCCGCCCTGGACAGGCGCGCCAGGACGCGGATCGCCCGCGCTTCCTTCGCCCACCTGGGGACGATCTGCGCCGACGCCGCGTACTTCCCGGGGCTCCTCCGCCAGCCGACCGAACGCGTCGCGATTCACGAGGGGACGGAGCACCTCCGGGCCGCGGTGGCGGAGGGACGCGGGGCCTTGGTCTTCTCCGGCCACATCGGGCACTGGGAGATGATCGGCCTGCTGCAGCCGCGGCTCGGGATCCCGTTCGCGATGGTGGTGCGGCCCCTGGAGAACGCCCGCCTCGACCGGATGCTGGCGCACCTGCGCCAGAAGGCCGGCAACACGCTGATCCCGAAGCGCGACGCTGCCCGCGGCGTGTTGCGGGCACTGCGGGCGAGGCGCGCCGTCGCCATGCTGATCGACCAGAACGTCCGCGAGGGGGGCCTGTTCGTCGATTTCTTCGGCCTCCCGGCGTCCACCACCCCCGCGCTCGCTACCTTCGCGCTGAAGACCGGGGCCCCGCTCGTGCCGGTCTTCGCCTCCCTGCTGCCCGATGGCCGGGCGGCGATCCGGTACCTGCCGGCGCTGCGGCCCGTCCGCCGGGGGACGCTGACCGACGACATCCGGACCCTCACGCGGGCGTGCACCGCTCTGATCGAGGAGGAGGTCCGGCGGCGGCCCGAGGAATGGTTCTGGATGCACGACCGCTGGCGCACCCGTCCCACGCCGGCCGGACCTTCGCCCGCCGTCGAAGCGCGCGCCGAGGACGGCGCGCCGGCGGCGGCGCGGGCGATCCCATGTCGCGCAGGGCGGTCTTCATGGACCGCGACGGCACCATCAGCGAGGAAGTGGGTTACCTCAACCACCTGTCGCGTTACCGGCTGATGCCGCGCAGCCTGGAGGCGATCCGCCTGGTGAATCGCGCCGGCATCCTGGCGATCGTCACGACCAACCAGTCCGGGGTGGCGCGGGGATACTTCAGCGAATCCCTGGTCCACGAGGTGCACGCGCTCCTGCGATCGCGCGCCGCGGAGGCCGGGGCGCGGCTCGACGCCATCTACTACTGCCCGCACCACCCCAGGGAAGGGGATCCGCCGCTCCGCGCCGACTGCGACTGCCGCAAGCCGCGCCCCGGCATGATCCTCCGGGCGGCGCGCGAGCACCGCATCGACCTCGCCCGCTCCTACGTCATCGGCGACAGCCTGGCGGACATCGAGGCCGCCGCAGCGGCCGGCGTGCCGGGGATCCTGGTGCTCACGGGCTACGGCCGCGGCCTGGTCGAGCACCAGTCGGACCGCTTTCGCGTCGCCCCGCTGCACACCGCGGAGGATCTGCTCGATGCGGTCCGCTGGATCCTGGCGCGCGAGGGGATCGCGGTTGCCGCCGGCGCGCCGGAGGGACGATGAGCTCCGCGCTGCCGTCGCGCCGGGTCCTCCTGGAGACGATCGACCGCATGGCGGGGGTGAAGGTCCTCGTCGTCGCCGATCTCGTGCTGGACGAGTTCGAGTACGGCGAGATCGATCGGGTCTCCCGGGAGGCCCCCGTCCTGATCCTGGCGCACCGCCGGACGGACCGCCTGCCCGGGGGCGGCGCCAACGCGGCGCACAACGTCCGGGCCCTCGACGGGCGCCCGATCGTGGTCGGGCGAGTCGGGCGCGACGAGACGGGCGACGCCCTCCTGGCGCTCCTCGGTGAGAAGGGGATCGACGTCTCCCGCGTCTGGCGCGACGCGGCCTACCGCACTCCGGTGAAGCGGCGCGTGCTGGCCGGGAGCGGCCACTCGGTCAAGCAGCAGATCGTGCGGATGGACCGCGGCGGCGGGTCGCCCGTGTCCCCCGAGGCGGCCCCCCTCCTCGAGGCGGTGAAGGACCTGGCGGGCCCGACGCAGGGTGCCCTGGTCTCGGACTACTCGCTGGGTCTCCTCCACCCCGGGACGATCGGCCCGCTCGCCGAGGCCCTGCGCGCCGGCGGCCGGCCGATCTTCGTCGACTCGCGGGCCCAGCTGAGGCTGTTCCACGGGATCACCGCCGCCACCCCGAATCTGCAAGAGGCCGAGGCGGTCTTCGGGGGGCCGGTCGGCGACGATGTCGCGAGGCTGGCCCGCGCCGGAGCGCTCCTCCGCGAGGCGCTGCGGGCCGAGGCGATCGTGGTGACCCGCGGCAGCCGGGGCATGTCGCTCTTCTCCGGGACCGCCGACCCGGTGCACCTCCCCGTGTACGGTACGGACGAGGTGGCGGACGTGACCGGCGCCGGCGACACGGTGATCAGCGCCTTCGCCCTGGCGCTTCTGGGCGGCGGCACCCACCTCGAGGCGGCGCTGCTGGCCAATTACGCGGGGGGGATCGTCGTCATGAAGCGCGGCACCGCGACCGTGAGCCGCGACGAGCTGCGGCACGCCGTCCGGACCGACCCGGCCCTGGACGCGGGGCCCGGACGGGCGTGAGGCGGCGCGTCCCACCCGATCGCCGCAGGGGCTCCACCGCCGGCAAGGTGGTGGCGCCGCCGCGGCTGCTGCGCCTCGTCGCCCGGCTGCGGCGCCGGCGGCCGCGCCCCCGCATCGTCCTCGCCAACGGTGTCTTCGATCTCCTGCACGTCGGCCACCTCCGCTACCTCCGGGCCGCCCGCGCCCTGGGGGACCTCCTGGTGGTCGCCGTCAACGACGACCGATCGGCGCGGCGCCTCCGCGGCCCGGGCCGCCCCGTGGTCCCGGCCCGCGACCGCGCCAGGCTGATCGCGGCGCTGCGCGGCGTCGACGCCGTCGTGCTGTTCGGATCCCGAAGCGTCTCCCCCCTCATCCGCCGGCTGCGCCCGGAGGTACAGTGCAAGGGGACCGACTACACGCCGGGATCGGTTCCGGAGCGCGCGGCGGTGCTCTCCTGTGGGGGGGAGGTGCGCATCGCCGGGGACCTGAAGCGCCACGCCGCCACCGATCTCATCGGGCGGATCGCGCGGTGCGCCGTGGGGGCGAGGGCGGGGCGGGGGCGCTGAGAAGGCGAGGGCGAGCCGGCGCTCCTACCCCTCGCCCTTCTTCTTCCGCTTCTTCTCGCCGGCCTCGCCCTGTTCGCTCTCGCCCGCCTGGCCGCCCTCGGCCGCCGCGGCTTTCTCCTCGGCCTTCGTCCTGGCCTTTTCCTTGCGGTCCCGGCGCGCCTTCCGCTCCTCTTTCTGCTTCTTGAAGACCGGCTCCGAGCCGATGAGCTCGACGATCGCCATGTCGGCGCCGTCCCCCGGGCGGGGCCCCAGCTTCAGCGTCCGCGTGTATCCCCCCGGCCGGCCGGCGAAGCGCGGCGCCAGCGTGTCGAAGAGCTTCTTGACCACGTCCTTGTCGCTGATGTACCGCAGGACCTGCCGCCGGGCATGCAGGTCGTCGCGGCGGGCCAGCGTGATCAGCCTCTCGGCGACGGGGCGCAGCTCCCGGGCCTTCGGCTGGGTGGTCTTCAGGCGCTCGTGACGGAAGAGGTCCGTCGCCAGGTTGCGCAGCAGGGCGCGCCGGTGTGCCGAGGTGCGGCCGAGCTTCCGCAGGCCGACGTTGTGACGCATGGCTCCCCTACTCCTCCCCCTCCTTCGGGTTCAGGATGTGATCGACCTTCATGCCGAGCGACAGGCCCATCTCAGCCAGCAGCTCCTTGATCTCGTTGAGCGACTTGCGCCCGAAATTCTTGGTCTTCAGCATCTCCGGCTCGGTCCGCTGGACGAGGTCGGCGATCGTCTTGATGTCGGCGTTCTTCAGGCAGTTGTAGGAACGCACCGACAGCTCCAGCTCCTCGATCGAGCGCATCAGGTTGTCGCGCGTCCGCTCCTTCTCCCGGTCGACCTCCTCCTCGCCCATCTCCGGGGTCTCCTCGAAGTTGATGAAGATGGAGAGGTGGTCCTTCAGGAGCTTGCTGGCGAGGGCGACGGCGTTCTGCGGCCCGACCGCGCCGTTCGTCCACACTTCCAGGGTCAGCCTGTCGTAGTCGGTCGTCTGCCCCAGCCGGGCGTCCTCGACGACGTAATTGACCTTCTTCACCGGCGAATGGACCGCGTCGATCGGGATGAACCCGATGGTCAGGTCGGAGTCGAAGTTGCGGTCGGCCGAGACGTACCCGCGCCCCGGCTTCACGCGCATCTCCACGTTGAGCCGTCCCTCCTCGGTGAGGGTCGCGATATGGACATCCGGGTCCAGGATCTCCACGTTGGGGTTCGTCTCGATGTGCCCCGCCTTCACCTCCACCGCGCCCTCCGCCTTCAGGTAGATCGTCTCGGGGTGGTTCACGTTGAGCTTCAGAGGGATCTGCTTCAGGTTCAGGATCAGGTCAATCGTGTCCTCCACCACCCCGGGGATCGAGGTGAACTCGTGCAGCACCCCCTCGATCTTGACCGCGGTGATCGCCGCCCCCTCGACCGAGGAGAGCAGGGCCCGCCGCATCGCGTTGCCGATGGTGGTCCCGAAGCCCCTCTCGAAGGGCTGGGCGAAGAATTTCCCGTAGTTCGGAGTGAGAGACTCCATGTCGCACTCGAGGCGCTTGGGCCTCTGGAATCCTTTCCACAGCATCTGGACAGCCTCCTGGGCGGATCTCCGGTCCCCCGGCAATCCGTTGTGTTTACTTGCTGTACAGCTCGACGATGAGCTGCTCCTGGATCGGCATGGTGATCTCCTCGCGGCGGGGCAGAGCGGAGAGCGTGCCGCGGAGGTTGTCGGGATCCACCGACAGCCATGCCGGGTAGCCGCGGCCGCGGGCCACCTGGACGGCGGCCTGCACCTCCGCGTTCTTGGACATCTTCGGCTTCAGGGCGACGGCCTGGCCCGGGCGCACCAGGTAGGACGGGATGTCCACCTTGCGGCCGTCGACCAGCACGTGGCCGTGCGCGATCAGCTGGCGCGCCTGGGCGCGGGAGCTGCCGAACCCCATCCGGTAGATCAGGTTGTCGAGGCGGCGCTCCAGGTTGACCAGCAGGAGCTCGCCGGTCACGCCTTTCCTCCGATTTGCTTCCTGGAAGGCCAGACGGAACTGGTTCTCCAGGAGACCGTAGAACCTCTTGACCTTCTGCTTCTCACGCAGCTGCACGCCGTAACCCTGGACCTTGACCCGGCGCTTGCCGTGCTGCCCCGGGGCGAAGTTGCGCTTCTCGATGGCGCACTTCTCCGTGTAGCAGCGGAACCCCTTGAGGAACAGCTTCAGTCCCTCGCGGCGGCACAGCCGGCAGACCGAACCACGTTGCCTCGCCACGACCGACCTCCTTCTCTCAGACGCGCCGGCGCTTCGGGGGGCGGCACCCGTTGTGCGGGATCGGGGTGACGTCCTTGATCGCCTTCACCTCGATCCCGATCGCCTGCAGGGCGCGGATGGACGACTCGCGGCCCGCGCCCGGCCCTTTCACCCTCACTTCCACCTGCCGCACCCCGTGCTCGCGCGCCGCGTTGCCGGCGGCCTGCGCCGCCAGCTGGGCGGCGAACGGAGTGCCCTTGCGCGATCCCTTGAAGCCGACGCAGCCGGCCGAAGACCAGCCGAGGACGTTCCCGGCCTGGTCGCAGATCGTGATCACCGTGTTGTTGAAGCTGGCGTGGACGTGGGCGATGGCGAAGGGGACGTTCTTCTTCTCCTTCTTCTTGCCGGGCGCCTTCTTCGCCTCCGCTGCCCCCTCGGGGGCCGCGGCGCCCTCCGCCGCCTCCTTGGCTGCCGGCTTCGCCGCCCGGGCGGGCTTGTCCGCCTTCGGCTGGCCCTCGGCCCGGGCGGCCTCGTCCCTGGTCTCCTTCGGATCCGCCATGGTCTATGCCCTCATCCCTTCTTGCCGACAGGTGCCTTCTTCTTCCCGGCCACGGTCTTGCGCGGGCCCTTGCGGGTCCGCGCGTTGGTGTGCGTCCTCTGGCCGCGCACCGGGAGGTTGCGCCGGTGCCTCATCCCCCTGTAGCTGCCGATGTCGATCAGCCGCTTGATGTCCATCTGCACGTTCCTGCGCAGGTCCCCCTCGACCTGGCCCTCCTCCTGGATCACGTCCCGGATGCGCCGCGCCTCGTCCTCCGCCAGGTCCTTGACCTTGATGTCCTTGCTGACCCCCGCCTTGCTCAGGATGCGGTTGCTGCGGCTCCGGCCGATGCCGAAGATGTAGGTCAGCGCGATTTCGATCCGCTTGTTCTGCGGCAGGTCCACTCCGGCGATGCGGGCCACGACCGTCCTCCTCCTACCCCTGGCGCTGCTTGTGCTTGGGGTTCTCGCAGATCACGCGCACCACTCCGCGCCTCTTGATGATCTTGCACTTGTCGCAGATCCTCTTGACCGATGCCCTGACCTTCATGTCCTCTCCGGCCGGCGGCGTCCCGGCCCGCGACCGGCGCGGCGAGCGCGCGGCCTCACTTGAACCTGTAGACGATCCGGCCCCGCGACAGGTCATAGGGGGACAGCTCGACCAGCACCCTGTCGCCCGTGAGGATCCGGATGAAGTTCTTGCGCATCTTTCCCGAGATATGGGCCAGCACCTGGTGCTTGTTGTCCAGCTGCACCCGAAACATGGCGTTCGGCAGGGGCTCGACGACCGTTGCCTCCACCTGGATCGCCTCGTCCTTGGGCACCTAG
Organism: Acidobacteriota bacterium; assembly: GCA_016202915.1. Classification (GTDB taxonomy): domain Bacteria; phylum Acidobacteriota; class Polarisedimenticolia; order Gp22-AA2; family Gp22-AA2; genus JACQNT01. The sequence continues at coordinate 10,244 of JACQNT010000132.1, read as the reverse complement.
AGGCCCTCCATCTCCCCGCCGAGGAGCAGGGGACCGTCCGCCGTGACGGCGATCGACCTCTCGAAGTGGGCCGACAGCGACCCGTCCACCGTCGAGGCCGTCCATCCGTCCGGGTGGATGCGCACCGCCGGCCCGCCGGCGTTGACCATCGGCTCGATCGCCAGCGTCAACCCCTCCTTCAGCACCGGGCCCGATCCGGGGGCGCCGTAATTCGGCACCTGCGGGTCCTCGTGCAGGGACGTGCCGATCCCGTGGCCGACGAACTCCCGGACCACCGAGTAGCCCCGGGACTCCACGTACCCCTGGATCGCCGCCGAGACGTCCGAGAGCCTGCTCTCGGCGCGGGCCGCCGCGATGCCGCGGCGGAGCGACTCGCGCGTGACCCGCATCAGCTCCTGCGCCTCGGGGGACACCCGGCCGACAGGCACGGTCACCGCCGCGTCGCCGTAATAGCCGTCCAGGACGATCCCGAAGTCGATCCCGATGATGTCCCCCTCCCGCAGGACCTTCCTGGGGGATGGGATGCCGTGCACGACCTCCTCGTTGACGGAGGTGCACAGCACGCAGGGGAAACCCCTGTACCCCTTGAACGCCGGCTTCACGCCAGCCTCGCGGCACATCCGCTCCGCCTGCCGGTCCAGGTCTCCGGTCGACACCCCCGGCGCCACCCGCGCGGCCACGGCCGAGAGGATCCGCACGACCTCGCGGTTGCACCGGTCCATGGTCCCGACCTCCTCGCGCGACTTGTAAACGATCATCCTCTCAGCCCCGGAATGCTCGAGGCGATCCGCTCGAACACTTCGTCCGGCCGCCCGCGGCCATCCACCGTCAGGAGCAGGCCCGCCCTCTGGTAGCGCGCCACCAGGGGCGCCGTTTGCTCCTGGTAGATCCGCAGCCGCTCCGCGATGGCCGCCTCCGCGTCGTCGTCCCTCCGCCGCAGCGCCCCGCCGCACGCGTCGCAGACCCCCTCCGCCCGGGGCCTGTTGGAGCGCACGTGAAAGGTCGCGCCGCAGGCGGCGCAGAGCCTGCGCCCCGTCAGCCGGTCGATGATCTCCGGCTCCGGGACGACCACGTTGATCACCCTGTCGAGCCCCTGGCCGCGCTCCGCCAGGATCCGGTCCAGCAGGTCCGCCTGCCCGACCGTCCTCGGGAACCCGTCGAGCAGGAACCCGCCCCCCGCGTCCGGGCGCGCCAGACGCTCCGCCATGATCGGGCCGACCAGGGCGTCGGGCACCAGCGCCCCGCGCTCCATGATGGCGCGGGCCTTCTGCCCGGGCGGCGTCCCCTCCTTGACCGCGGCCCGGAGCATGGCGCCGGTCGAGATGTGCGGCACGCCGGTCCGCCGCTGGATCTCGGCCGCCTGCGTCCCCTTTCCCACGCCGGGGGCCCCCAGCAGGACCAGGCGGAGGCCGCCGCCGTGCGCCGCCGTCCTCCCCATCACCTCAGCCGCGCCGGCCGCGAATCCTCGCGCCTTTCAGGAAGCCGTCATAGTGCCTCATGATGAGCTGCGACTCCACCTGCTGGATCGTGTCCATCGCCACGCCCACCACGATCAGGAGGGACGTCCCCCCGAAGTAGAACTTGAGCCCCATTCCCTGCGTCAGGAACCCCGGCAGGATCCGATCGAGCGCCGACCCGACCCACGGCAGCGACTGCACATTCAGACCGCTGATCAGCACCGTCGGCAGGAGTGCGATGAGGCCCAGGTAGATGGCGCCGACGAAGGTCAGGCGCGTCAGGATCGTGTCGAGGAACTCGGCGGTCCTCCGCCCGGGACGGATGCCGGGGATGAACCCCCCGTACTTCTTCATGTTGTCGGCGACGTCCATCGGGTTGAAGATGATCGAGATGTAGAAGTAGCAGAAGAAGACGATCGCCGCGAGGTACAGGATGTTGTGCAGCGGCATGGTGTAGTCCAGCTGCCGGTAGATCGTCCCGCCGATCTCGGTGTTCTGCCAGCCGGTCCACTGGATGAAGGTCAGGGGGAAGGCCAGCACCGAGGAGGCGAAGATGACCGGGATCACTCCGCCGGTGTTGAGCCGGAGCGGCATGTGCGTCTGCATCCCGCCGTACATCCGCCGCCCGACGACGCGCCTGGCGTACTGCACGGGGATCTTCCTCTGCGCCCTCTCGACCCAGACGATGGCCGCCACCACGCCGACCATCAGGGCCAGGAGGAGAAGCAGGCTCAAGGCGCCCAGGTTGCCGGTCGTCAGGTCCTGCCAGAGCGTCACGACGGCGGAGGGCAGGCCCGCCACGATGCCGGCGTAGATGATCAGGGAGATCCCGTTCCCGATGCCGCGCTCGGAGATCTGCTCTCCCACCCACATGATGAACGCCGTCCCGGTGGTCAGCGTGAGCACCGTCATGGCCCGGAAGGCCCACCCGGGGTGGAGCACCACGCCGCCCGCCCCGGTTCCCGTGATGCTCTCCAGCCAGAAGGCGATGCCGAGGCCCTGGATGAGCGAGAGCACGATCGTGCCGTAGCGGGTGTACTGGGTGATCTTCTTCCTGCCGACCTCCCCCTCCTTCGACAGCTTTTCGAGGTACGGCCAGATCACCGTCAGCAGCTGCAGGATGATCGAGGCGGAGATGTACGGCATGATGCCCAGCGCGAAGACGGTCAGGCGCCTGAGGTTCCCACCCGAGAACAGGTCCAGGAACCCGAGGATCCCGCCGCCCTGCTGGCGGAAGAACGCCTCCAGAGCGTGGAAGTCGATCCCCGGCACCGGGATGTGCCCGCCCACGCGGTACACCGCCACCATCAAGAAGGTGAAGACCACCCTCTTCCTGAGGTCCGGGATGCTGAAGATGTTCTTGATCGACTCGATCATCCGCCCTCCGTCCCCGGCCCGCCCGCGGCGCCCGCCCTGATGACCTCGGCGCGGCCCCCCGCCCTGGCGATCTTGTCCGCGGCCGAGCGGCTGAACCGGTGCGCCTTCACCACGATCGCCTTCGTGAGCTCTCCGTCTCCCAGGACCTTGAGGCCCGCGCGGAGCTTGCGGATCACCCCCTCCTTCAGCAGCCGCTCCGGGGTGATCTCCCCCTCCAGGGAGGCGAGCGCGCCGACGTTCACGATCGCGTACTCGGTGCGGAACACGTTGGTGAAGCCACGCTTCGGGAGACGGCGGTGCAGGGGCATCTGCCCGCCCTCGAAGCCGAAGTACTGCTTGCGGCCCGAGCGCGACAGCTGGCCCTTGCTGCCCGCCGTCGCCGTCTTGCCGTGACCCGATCCGGGGCCGCGGCCGATCCGCTTCGGCTTGCGGCGGGAGCCGGGGGCCGGCTTGAGACGCGACAGGTCGAGGCTACGCGCCATGCCGATCCTCCACGATCCTCGCCAGGTGCGGGACGGCCGCCACCATGCCGCGCACCGCCGGGTTGTCCGGCCGCACCACCCGGTGGTGCGGGTGGCGCAGGCCCAGGGCCCGCAGCACCCTCTTCTGCCGGATCGGACAGCCGATCCCGCTGCCGATCTGGACGATGGTGACCGTCCCGCGGGCGGCCTGTCCCGGGCGACCCGGCGGCGGCGCCGCCGCCGGCCCGGGCTCCTCCGCGCGGGGCCGCGTCTCCGCAGCGGGCGACGGCGGCGCCGGGGCCACCTTCGCCGCCGGGCGCGGCCTGCGCGGAGTGGCCTTCGGCCGGGCGGGCCGGGCCGGCCCGCGGCCGCCCGACGATCTCTTCCCCTTCTTACCCTCAGGCATCGAGGCGCTCCTCGTCCTGCGCCCCGCGGCCGCCGGGCGAGGGCGCCGCGTCGGGGCGCGCCTCCCCGGCGCCCGACAGGCGACGCTTCTGGTAGGCGCCCGGATCGCGCAGCTTCAGCAGCCCGTCGAAGGTCGCCTTCACCACGTTGTGCGGGTTGGCCGTGCCGAGCGATTTGGTCAGGATGTCCTGCACGCCGGCCGACTCCACGACCGCCCGGACCGCCCCTCCCGCGATCACGCCGGTGCCCGGGGAGGCCGGCTTCAGCAGGACCTGGCCGGCTCCGAAGATCCCCAGCACCGGGTGGGGGATCGTGCTCCCCTTGAGCGGGATCCGGATGAGGTTCCTCTTGGCGCGGTCGATCCCCTTGGCGATCGCCCGGGGGACCTCCTTGGCCTTGCCTGCCCCGTAGCCGACGTGACCGCGGCCATCGCCCACCACGACCAGCGCCGAGAAGCGGAAGTTCTTCCCGCCCTTGACGACCTTGGTCACGCGGTTGATGTGGACCACCCTGTCTTTCAGGTCGAGCCCATCCGGTTTGATCGTCGCCACTCTCGCCTCTGCGGAGGATCCCCCGGGATCCCGCTAGAATTTGAGCCCGGCGGCGCGCGCCGCGTCCGCCACGGCCTTGACGCGGCCGTGGTACAGGTACCCGCCGCGATCGAACACCACCTGCTCCAGCCCCTTCTCCTTGAGCCTCTCCGCGATCAGGGAGCCGACCTTCCTGGCCGCCTCCACATTGCCGCAGCCGGCCTTCGGCGCGCGCAGCTCGAGGCTCGAGGCGCTGGCGAGCGTGACGCCCCGCGCGTCGTCGATCGCCTGGACGTAGATGTGCTTGAGGCTCCGGAAGACGCACAGCCGCGGGCGCGCCGGCCCCCCCTCCACGCGGGACCGCACCCTCGCGTGCCGCTTCTCCCTCGCCCTCCGCTTGTCGCTCTCGTGCACCATCTCAGGCGCCCGCCGCCCCGGCGCCGGCGCCCGTCTTGCCCGCCTTGCCGGCCTTCTTCTTGATGATCTCGTCCACGTACTTGATCCCTTTCCCCTTGTACGGCTCCGGGGGACGCAGGCCGCGGATCTCGGCGGCCACCTGGCCCACCTTCTGCCGGTCAGCCCCCGTGATGGTCAGCCGGACCTGCTTGTCCGCCTTGATCTCGATGCCGTCCGGAATGGGATATTCGATCGGGTGGGAGTAGCCGAGGGCCAGCTGGAGGACCCGCCCCGCCACCTGGGCCTTGTATCCGATGCCCACGATCTCCAGGTCCCGCGAGAACCCCTCGTGAACGCCCTTCACCGCGTTCGCCACCAGGGCGCGGGTCAGCCCGTGGAGCGCCCGCAACTGGCGGTTGTCCGCCTCGCGGGAGAACTGGATCGCCCCTCCCTCGACCGCGCAGCGGATCCCCGCCGGCAGCGGGTTCGCGATGGAGACCTTCCCTTTCTCCACCACGACCTGCCGCCGCTCAACCTTGACCTGAACCCCCGCGGGGAGAGAGATCGGCTGGCGTCCTATGCGCGACATCGCCCCCCCTTCACCAGACGTTGCACAGGATCTCCCCGCCCACGCCGGCCTTGCGGGCCTCCCGGGCGCTCAGCAGGCCGCGGGGCGTGGACATGATGCTCAGTCCCACGCCGCCCATCACCTCGGGGATCTTCTTGTGCCCGGCGTAGATCCGCCTGCCCGGGCGGCTCACCATCACCAGGCCGGAGATGAGGCACTCGCCGTCATCATCGTAGCGCAGGGCGATACGGATCACCCTGAACTTCCCCTGGGCGACCGTCGCCACCCCCCTGACGTACCCCTCGGTCTTCAAGATACCGGCGATCCCCAGCTTCATCCCGGAATACGGCACGTCCACGCGCGGGTGGCCCGCGCGCGCGGCGTTCCGGATGCGTGTCAGCATGTCCGCGATCGGATCGGTCATCGCCCCGCCCTCACCAGCTCGACTTCGTGACGCCCGGAACCAGGCCCTGCAGCGCCAGGTTCCGGAAGCAGATGCGGCACATCTGGAACTTCCTCAAATATCCCCGCGGCCGGCCGCAGCACTTGCAGCGGTTGCGGTACCGGATGGAGTACTTCTGCGCCTTCCTCATCGCCGCGACCAAGGCCGTCGTCGCCATCGCTCTTCCCTGCTCCTAGTCCCGCCGGAACGGCACCCCGAGGAGGGCGAGCAGGTTCCTCGCCTCCTCGTCGGTTTTGGCCGTCGTCACCAGCGTCACGTTCATGCCGTGGACTTTGTCCACCTTCGCGTAGTTGATTTCCAGGAAGACGAGCTGGTCCTTGAGACCCAGCGTGTAGTTCCCGCGCCCGTCGAAGGCCCGCGTCGGCAGGCCCCGGAAATCACGCACCCGGGGCAGGGCGATGGTCACCAGCCGGTCGAAGAAGTCATACATCCGGTCGCCGCGCAGCGTCACCATGCACCCGATCGGCATGCTCTTGCGGACCTTGAAGTTGGCGATCGACTTGCGGGCGCGCCGCACGACCGGCTTCTGGCCGGTGATGGCGGCGAGCTGCTCGACCGCCGCGTCGAGGATCTTGATGTTCTGCGTCGCCTCGCCGACCCCCATGTTGACCACGATCTTGCGGAGGCGCGGCACGGCCATCGGGTTCTGGTACCCGTAGCGCTCCATCATCTGCCGCACGACCTCCCCCTGGTAGACCCTCTTCACCCGGGGGACATAGCCCCCCGGAGCCGCCGCCGCTGTCGCCTGCCGCGCCATCATCCGCCTCTACTTGTCCAGGATCCCGCCGCAGCGGCGGCAGGCCCGGACCTTCTTCCCGTCCTCCAGGATCTTGTGGCCGACGCGCGCCGGCTTGCCGCACTCCCCGCAGACCAGCATGAGATTGCTCGCGTGCACGGGCGCCTCGCGCTCCAGGATCCCGCCCTTGATGTTCCTCTGGGGGTTCGCCTTGGTGTGCTTGCGGACGAAGTTGACCCCCTCGACGATCGCCCGTCCCTCCGCCGGGAAGACGCGCAGCACCCTGCCGGTGCGGCCCTTGCTCTTGCCGGCGAGGACCAGCACCGTGTCGTTCTTCCGCACGCTGAGGCCGCGGGCGCTCTGGGGGGCCGCCATCGTCAGATCACCTCCGGCGCAAGGGAGACGATCTTCATGAAGTTCCGATCGCGGAGCTCCCGCGCCACGGGCCCGAAGTTGCGCGAGCCGATCGGCTCCCCCGCCTCGAAGATCAGGACGGCCGCGTTCTGGTCGAAGCGGATGTAGGTGCCGTCCCGGCGCCGCTGCGTCTTGTTCATGCGCACGATCACCGCCTTCACGACCTGCCCCTTCTTGACGTTCCCCTCGGGGATCGCCTCCTTGACGTTGGCGGTGATCACGTCGCCGATCCGGCCGTAGAAATTGATCGAACGGCCGCGCGTGTGGATGCAGGAGATCCGCTTGGCGCCGGAGTTGTCGGCCACCTCGAGGATCGTCCGCATCTGGATCATGGCGTCCCTCTCCCGTGCGGGGCGGCCCGGCCGGCCGGGCGCCCCGGCGGCGGCCTACTCGGCCGCCTTCTCCAGAATCTCCTTGACCACCCAGCGCTTGTGCCGCGACAGCGGGCGCGACTCCTCAATCCGGACGCGGTCCCCGATCTTGCAGGCGTTTCTCTCGTCGTGCGCCATGAAGCGCGACCGGCGCCTCAGGTACTTGCCGTACAGAGGATCCATCACCAGGCGCTCGACTTCGATCACCACGGTCTTGTCCATCTTGTCGCGCACCACGAGACCCTGCTTCTGCTGCCTGCGGCCCCGGTCGGCGGCCGGCTTCTCCTGGGTTGCCTGCGGGTCCATCCTCACCTCCCCTGGGGCGTGCCGGCCGACTTCTCGTGGAGGACCGTCAGCACGCGCGCCAGCTCCTTGCGCGCCAGGCGGATCCTCCCCGGCTTCTCCGCCTGGCCGGTCGCGGCCTGGAAACGCAGCTTGAAGATCTGCTCGCGCAGCGTCTGCTCCTGCGCCCGCAGCTCCTCGGCCGTCTTCTCCCTCAGCTCGCGGGCCTTCACCTGGGCCATGTCAGATCCCCCGGTGCACGAACGTCGTCTTGAGCCCGATCTTGTGCGACGCGAGCCGCAGCGCCTGCCGCGCCACATCCTCCGTGACGCCCTCCATTTCGTACAGGACGCGGCCCGGCCTGACGACCGCCACCCAGCCCTCCGGCGCGCCCTTCCCCTTTCCCATGCGGGTCTCCGCCGGCTTCTTGGTGATCGGCTTGTCCGGGAAGATCCGCACCCAGATCTTCCCGCCGCGCTTGACGAAGCGCGTCATGGCGATGCGCGCCGCCTCGATCTGCTTGTCCGTGACCCACCCGGGCTCCAGCACCCTGAGGCCGTAGTCCCCGAAGGCGACCGTCGAGCCGCGCCAGGCCTTGCCGCGCCGCCGGCCGCGCATCTGCTTCCTGTACTTGACCTTCTTCGGCATCAGCATGGCGCTGCTCCTCTACCCGACCCTCCCGGCCGCTCCCCGCTCAGATCTGCGCCAGCCCCAGCCTATCTTGGGGTCGCGTCACGCTCTTGAGATCACCCTTGTAGATCCAGCACTTGACGCCGATCTGGCCGTAGGTGGTGCGCGCCTCGGCGAAGCCGTAGTCGATGTCGGCCCGCAGGGTGTGCAGCGGCAGCTGCCCCTCCAGGTACCACTCCGAGCGGGCGATCTCGGCCCCGCCGAGGCGGCCGGAGACCCGCAGCTTCACGCCCTTGGCCCCGAAGCGCATCGCCGACTCGATCGCCTTCTTCATGGCGCGGCGGAAGGCCACCCGGCGCTCCATCTGCAGGGCGACCGACTCGGCCACCAGCTGCGCCTCCAGCTCCGGCTTGTGGATCTCCAGGATGTTGATGAAGATCTCGCGGCGGGTCTTCTTCTGGAGATCGTCGCGCAGCTTGTCCACCTCCGCGCCCTTGCGGCCGATGATGATGCCCGGGCGCGAGGTGTGGATGTTGATCTTGAGCTTGTTCGCGGCGCGCTCGATGTCGATCCGCGCCACGCCCGCGTGCGCCAGGCGCTTCTTGAGCTCCGTGCGCAGGGACACGTCCTCGTGCAGCAGGCCGGAGTAATTCTTCTCGGCGTACCAGCGCGACTGCCACGTCCTGTTGAACCCGATCCGGAAACCGTACGGATGCACCTTCTGACCCACGCCGTCACCTCACCCTTGCGTCCGGGATCCCTTCTTCCGCGCCGCCCGCGGGTGGGCCTTTTTCGGCGCCGCTCCGGGCCCCCTGCCGGTCGCCGCCGCGGCCCGCCGGCGCGCCGTCGCCTTGCCGCCGCCCGCCGCCCGTCTCTCGCCAAGCCCGATGGTCACGTGGCACATCCTCTTGAGGACGCGGAACGCGCGCCCCATGGGGGCCGGCCGGATCCGCTTCAGCGACGGGCCGCCGTCGACGTACGCTGCCTTCACGAACAATCTGTCTACGTCCACCTCGGGGCTCTTCTGGTGCGCGTTGGCCACCGCCGAATCGAGCAGCCTCCCGATCTCACCCGCCACCGCCTTCCGGGTGTAGCGCAGCGTGGCCACGGCCTGGCCCACGTCCATGCCGCGGATGAGATCCACGACCAGGCGCGCCTTCTGGGCGGATGTCCCCAGGTAGCGCAGCCGCGCGGTCGCGACCAGGTCCTGTGCCGGCACGCTGCCTCCTCAGATGCCTACCGCGGCGTCTGCACGACGCCGGCCGCCTGGGCCGGAGCCGGCGCCGGGGCCGGCGCCGGGGCCCCGCCGGGCGCCCGCGGCCCGGCGGCCGCCGCGGCCGCCTGGGCCGAATCCGCCCGCGAGTGCCCGCGGAAGGTCCGGGTGGGGGCGAACTCGCCCAGCTTGTGCCCCACCATGTTCTCCGAGAGGTACACCGGGATGAACTTCTTCCCGTTGTGCACCGCGATCGTGTGCCCCACCATGTCGGGGATGATGGTCGAGCGCCGCGACCAGGTCTTGAGGACCTTCTTCTCGAAGCGCCGGTTCATCTCCTCGATGCGCCGCCTCAGCGCGGCGTCGACGAACGGCCCTTTCTTGATGCTGCGCGCCATGAGCGAACCTCACTTCCTGCGGCGGACGATGAACTTGTCCGTCCGCTTGTTGTTGCGCGTCTTCTTCTCGCGGACGCCCCACGGCGTGCAGGGGTGGCGGCCGCCCGAGGTTTTCCCCTCGCCGCCGCCCAGGGGATGATCGACCGGGTTCATCGCCACGCCGCGGACCGTCGGCCGGATCCCCAGCCAGCGCCTGCGCCCCGCCTTGCCGTAGGAAACGTTTTCGTGGTCCGCGTTCCCGACCTGGCCAATCGTCGCCCTGCAGACCTCGTCGACGCGGCGGATCTCTCCGGACGGCAGCTTGACCTGGACCCACCCCGCGTCCTTCGCCAGGAGCTGCGCGGCGCTGCCGGCGCTGCGCACCAGTTGCCCGCCCCGGCCCGGCTTGATCTCGATGTTGTGGATCGCCGTCCCCAGGGGGATGTTTTTGAGAGGCAGGGTGTTGCCCGCCAGGATGTCCGCCTGCGGGCTCTGGACGATCGTCTGTCCCACCCGCAGCCCCTGCGGCGCGATGATGTAGCGCTTGTCCCCGTCCGCGTAGTG
>JACQNT010000135.1 GCA_016202915.1 Acidobacteriota bacterium | reverse complement strand
TCCGGCGGTGGACGAGGAGGAGGTGACGTACGGGTACGTCCCGTGGTCCAGGTCGAGCATCGTCCCCTGGGCCCCTTCGCACAGGACCACGGCCCCCCGGTCGAGCCGCTCGTTGAGCAGGCGCGAAGTGTCGGCGACGAAGGGCCGGAGCGCGGCGCCGTGGCGCAGGTACTCCTCCACGACCCGTTCGGGGGGCGGGTTCACCTCCTCCGGCAGGGCGGCATTCCCTCCCCTGTCCAGGATGGAGGCCACGGCCCGGACCTTGTCGGGGAGGGTCGCCTCGTCGCTCAGGTCCGCGACGCGCAGGCCGTAGCGCCCCGCCTTCCCTTCGTAGGCCGGCCCGACTCCCAGCCGGGTGGTGCCGATCCGGCCGTTGCGCGCCGCCTCCTCGCGGGCGATGTCGCAGCCCCGGTGGTAGGGCAGGATCAGGTGGGCGCGGTCGCTGATGCGCAGGTTCTCCTCGACGCGCACCCCCGCCCTTTTCAGGTCCTGGATCTCCTTGAGGAGCGACCCCGGGTCGATCACCACGCCGTTGCCGATGACGCACAGGACGTTTTCCCTCAGGATGCCGGAGGGGATGTGGTGCAGGGCGAAGCGCCTCTCGGCCACGCAGATCGTGTGCCCCGCGTTGGGGCCCCCGCCATAGCGCGCCACGATGTCCACGCGCTCGGTCAGGAGGTCGACGATCTTCCCCTTCCCCTCGTCGCCCCACTGGGATCCGACCACGATGAAGACGGGCATGCTCCCCCCTCAACAGCAACGGTGACCTGGATCGGCAAAGGAGGCCCGCGGAAGGTTCCTTTGCCGGGATATGCTAGCAGAAAGCGACGGGGCGGGGCACCGAGGGACCCCGCTTTCGGTGGCTGTCCCCGCCCCGGAAGAGGAACGTCAGGAGGAGAAGATCTGCTGCACCCGGAACAGCAGGGAGTCCTTGATCCGCTCCTTGTCGATGAAGCCGGTCACGCCGCTCGCCTGCAGGAAGTCCAGGACGTCCTTCTTGAACACGCCGCTCATGATGAGGATGGGCGTCTCCTTGATCCGGGCGGTTTTCTTGATCTCGCGCAGGACGTCGAAGCCGGTCATCTTCGGCATCAACAGATCCAATAGGATCAGGTCGGGGTGCTCGTTGTTGACCAGGTCGAGGGCCTGCTTGCCGTCCTCGGCTTCCAGCACGTCATAACCGGCCCCGGTCAGGAGCCGCGCGGCGACCTTCCGCACCGTCGCGGTGTCGTCGGCTACGAGGATCTTCTTCTTGTGCTCGGTCTTCTCGAAGGAGTCGGCCGTCGACGAGGATTTCACCTCGTCCTGCAGGAGGTCGATCCGGACCACCTCCTGGCAGTTGCTGCAGAGGTACTTGATGACTCGGGACTGCCCGTCCACCTCCCGCAGGCGGATGACAGTTTTGCAATTCGGGCACCGGACAACCAAGCAGGGGCCTCCGCCGTCCCTGCCCGGCCGCCTGAGCGCCGCGCCGGGGCCTGAGCCGGCAGGGCCCAAGGTAATGTCGGCCAAACCCTTTTGCAACGCCATCTTCCCCTCTCCCGCGCGATTGTGACCCCTTTTCCGCTGTGCTAAACTCCGCCGGGTCGCGAGGCTCTCCCTCCCCCGCGTTCGAGGCTCTGACGGAAGTGCCCGACATCGTTCTGAACGGTGAGGATCTGCCGCTCGAGGCGATCGCGGCCGTCGCCCGCGGGGGCGCCCGCGTCCGGCTCCATCCATCTGCCGTCCGCCGGATCGAGCGGGCGCGCGCCGTGGTGGAGGAGATCCTGGCGGGAGACCGGCAGGTGTACGGCGTCAACACGGGGTTCGGCCCTCTCAAGGACATCCGCATCCCCGCCGACCGCCTGGGGGCGCTGCAGCTCAACCTGATCCGCAGCCACTGCGCCGGCGTCGGGGCGCCGCTCCCCGCCGAGGCCACGCGCGCCGTCATGCTCCTGCGCGCCCACGTCCTGGCCCGCGGCCACTCGGGGGTCAGGCCGATCGTCATCGAGACGCTCCTGGCGCACCTCAACGCGGACCTTCTGCCCCTCATCCCCGAGAAGGGATCGGTCGGCGCCAGCGGCGATCTTGCCCCGCTGGCCCACCTGGTCCTCGCCCTTCTCGGGGAAGGCGAGGCGTTCCTCGGGGGCGTGCGGATGCCGGCGGCGGAGGCCCTGAAGAAGGCCGGGATCGAGCCGCTGCGCCTGGGGCCCAAGGAAGGGCTTTCCCTGATCAACGGGACCCAGATGATCACCGCCGTGGGCGCCCTGGCCCTCCTGGAGGCCGAGCGCCTCGCCGTCGCCGCCGACATCGCCGGCGCCTGCAGCCTGGAGGCGCTGAAGGGGAGCCACCACGCCTTCGACGAGCGGCTGCACGCCCTGCGGCCCTACCCCGGGCAGGTCCGGAGCGCCGCCAACCTCCGCGCCCTGCTGTCGGGGAGCGACATCGCCCGGTCGCACGAGGACTGTGGCCGGGTCCAGGACGCCTACTCCCTGCGCTGCATGCCCCAGGTGCACGGCGCGGCGCGCGAGGCGATCCGTTTCGTCCGGGAGATCCTCGCGATCGAGGTCAACGCCATCACCGACAACCCGATCGTCTTTCCGGAGGAAGGGGACCTCCTCTCGGGAGGGAACTTCCACGGCGAGGCGCCGGCGCTGGCCCTGGACGCCCTGGCGATCGCCGCCGCCGAGATCGCCGCGATCTCCGAGCGGCGGCTGGACCGGCTCATGAACCCGGCCACGAGCGGCCTGCCGGCCTTCCTGACGCGCGACCCCGGCGTGAACTCCGGCCTGATGATGGCCCAGGTCACCGCTGCGGCCCTGGTGTCCGAAAACAAGATCCTCTGCCACCCGGCCAGCGTCGACTCGATCCCCACCGAGGCCGGGCAGGAGGACCACGTCTCCATGGGGCCGATCGCGGCGCGCAAGGCGCGGAGCGTCGTCGAGCACGCGCTCCTGGTGATCGCCATCGAGACCCTGGCCGCCTGCCAGGCGCTCGATCTGCTCCTGCCGCTCCGCCCCGGGCGGGGCGCCGAGGCGGCGCACCGGGCGGTGCGCCGGGAGGTCTCCTTCATGGAGGGCGATCGCGTCCTGACTTCCGACATCGCCGCCGTCGATCGCCTGATCCGGGACGGCGCGCTGCGCGCCGCCGTCGAGGCGGCGTGCGGGGCCCTGCGATGACCCCCGCCGGCCCGCCATGAGCCCGCGCCACGGGGACCGCTCCGGCCGTGACGTCGCCCGCGGGGCCCGCCCGGTGCGCGCCCCGCGGGGAACCACGCTCTCCTGCAAGGGCTGGGCGCAGGAGGCGGCGCTGCGCATGCTGATGAACAACCTCGATCCGGAGGTGGCGGAGAGGCCGGACGAGCTGATCGTGTACGGGGGGACGGGCAAGGCGGCGCGCGACTGGGAATGCTTCGACGCCCTCGTCGAGGCGCTCCGCGCCCTGGACGGGGACGAGACCCTCCTGGTGCAGTCGGGGAAGCCGGTCGGCGTCTTCCGGACCCACCCCGGCGCGCCGCGCGTCCTGATCGCCAATGCGCTGCTCGTCCCCGCCTGGGCCGACTGGGCGACCTTCCGCGAGCTCGATCGCAAGGGGCTGACGATGTTCGGCCAGATGACCGCGGGGTCCTGGATCTACATCGGCAGCCAGGGGATCCTGCAGGGGACTTACGAGACCTTCGCCTCGGCCGCGAGGCGCCACTTCGGAGGCAGCCTGGCCGGACGCCTGGTGGTCACCGCCGGCCTCGGCGGAATGGGGGGCGCCCAGCCGCTCGCGGCGACGATGAACGGCGGCGTCGTGATCGCCGTGGAGGTGGACGACGACAGGATCCGGAAGCGCCAGCGGACCCGCTACGTGGACGCCGTGGCGACCTCCCTCGAGGATGCGCTGGGCCGGGCGCGCGCCGCCCTGGAGCGCCGGGAGGCCCTCTCGATCGCTCTCCGCGGCAACGCCGCCGACGTCCTGCCACGCCTCGCGGACGCCGACCTCGTCCCCGATCTGGTCACCGACCAGACGAGCGCCCACGACCTGCTCGAGGGCTACGTCCCCCACGGCATCCCGTACGAGGAGGCGCTGCGGCTGCGCCGGAGCGAACCTCAAGATTATCTGCGCCGGGCGCGCCTGTCGGTGGCGGCCCACGTCCGGGCGATGCTGGCCCTGAAGCGCCGGGGAGCGGTCGTCTTCGACTACGGCAACAACATCCGCCAGGCCGCCCGCGAGGCCGGAGTCGCCGACGCCTTCGACATCCCCGGCTTCGTGCCGGCGTTCATCCGGCCGCTGTTCTGCGAGGGGAAGGGCCCGTTCCGCTGGGCCGCCCTCTCCGGCGATCCGGCCGACATCCGGCGCACCGACGAGGCGGTCCTGGAGATGTTCCCGGAGGACGAGGCGCTGTGCCGCTGGATCCGGTTGGCCGGGCAGCGCGTCGCCTTCCAGGGGCTGCCGGCGCGCATCTGCTGGCTCGGCTACGGCGAGCGCGCCCGCTTCGGGAGCGCGATCAACGATCTCGTGGCGCGCGGGGAGGTGCGGGCCCCGATCGTCATCGGGCGCGACCACCTCGACGCCGGCTCGGTCGCCTCCCCCTACCGCGAGACGGAGGGGATGCGCGACGGTTCCGACGCCATCGCCGACTGGCCGATCCTCAACGCCCTGCTCAACACCGCCGCGGGAGCCTCCTGGGTCTCCGTGCACCACGGGGGCGGCGTCGGCATCGGCTACTCCCTCCATGCCGGGATGGTCGTGGTCGCCGACGGCACGCCCGAGGCCGCGGCCCGCCTGCAGCGCGTCCTCACCACCGACCCCGGCAGCGGCGTCGCGCGGCACGCCGACGCCGGCTACCCGGAGGCGATCTCCTTCGCCAGGAAGAGCGGCATCAAGATCCCGATGCTGTGAGCGCCGCCCGCTCAGGGCCTGAACGGCCAGAGAAGCGGGATCAGGAGAAGGCTGACCAGGCAGGCCAGGAGGGTCAGGGGCAGGCCGACCTTGACGAAGTCGGTGAAGCGGTAGCGCCCCGTGCTGTACACCAGGAGGCACGCCGGCTCGAATGGCGTGATGAAGGAGCAGGAGGCGGCGATGGTCACGCCGATTACGAAGCTCCCCGGATCGATCCCGATGTCGTGGGCCGCGTGGATGCCAACCGGCAGGACCAGGAGCGCCGCGGCGGCGTTGCTGAGCGGCTGCGTCAGCATCACGGTGATCAGGAAAAAGGCCCCCAGCAGGACCAGCGGCGCCTGCGAGGGAAGCAGCTGAACGATCCCGCCGGCGAGCAGCCGCGCCGCCCCCGACTGCTCCATGGCGTACCCCAGGGAAACCATCCCCGCCAGCATCGCCAGGAACCGGACGTTCAGGTAGCTCCCCGCCTCGTCGGCCGACAGGCATTTGAAGGCCATCACCAGGGCGCCGCCGGCCAGAAACGCCGTCGGCGAGTCGAGCCAGTCGAACGCCGACGCCAGGATGGCCGCGAGGAAGATCGCGCCGGCCTGGAGCGCCTTCCGGGGGTTGTACTTCGGCAGGACGATGCTCTCCATCAGGAGCATCGTCGGCTCCTGGCCCAGCCGATCGAACATCTCCTCCCGGCCGTAGATCAGCAGGACGTCTCCGGCCCGCAGCCGTATCTTCCCCACCTTGTCCACCACCACCTCGCCCCGGCGGTGAATCGCCAGCACGCTCAGATCGACGCTGTGGCGGAAATTGAGCTGCTTGAGGCTCTTTCCGATGAACGGCGAGTTGTAGGACAGAGTCGCCTCCACCACCTTCACGCGGTCCGACTCGATGTCGGAGCGCTTGAGCGACGGCATCGACTTCACTTCGAGGCCCTTCGTCCCGAGCACCGTCGGGATCGTCCCGGCCTCCCCCTCCACCAGGAGGAGATCGCCCGGCTGGATCACCTCCGCGCCGGAGGGCGAGACGATGCGCCGGTCTCCCCTGACGATCGCCAGGACGAGCAGGCCGAGTTTCTGCCCGAGATCGGCCTGGGAGATCGTCCTGCCGACCACGGAGGCCCCCTCGCGAACGATCACCTCGTACAGGAAGCCCTTGATTCCGTAAGCGTCCACCGCCTCCTTCTCGGCCGGCAACCGGAGGATCCGCGGAGCGGCCCACAGGAGGTAGAGCGTGCCCACGCCCGCCATCACCAGGCCCACCGGGGCCAGCTCGAACAGCCGGAGCGGCGGCAGGCCGTACTGCTCCAGCGCCCCGGCCACGGCCACGTTGGTGGAGGTGCCGATGAGGGTGCACATCCCCCCCGTCATGGACGCGAAGGCGATCGGGATAAGGTACTTGCCGCGGTTTACCCTGAATTGCCGCGCCATCCCTTCCGCCACCGGGATGAACATGGCGGTGGCCGCCACGTTGTTGATGAACGCCGACACGGTGCTTACGGCGGCCAGGAGCATCGCGGCCGTCTTGCGCTCGCTCGCGCCGGCGAACTGCTTGATCTTCCGGGCGATGACGTCGGCGGCGCCGTTGTGGATGATGCCCCCGGTCAGGATCATCACCCCGGCGATCATCAGGACCGCCGAGTTGGCGAAGCCCATGAACGCCTGCTGCGGCGTCAGGATCCCGGTGACCACCAGGATGACGATGACCAGGAGGGCGAAGACCTCGATCGCCACCCACTCCAGCGCGAAGTTGAGGATCGTGAGGGCCAGCAGGGCGAGGACGATGGCGATCGCCATGGGGCGGGATTCTCCCCGAGACCCGAAGGGTTGTCAATTCCGCGCTAGAATGCGCCGATGAACGCTTCATCCCCGCGGCGGATTTTCCTCAAGCGGGGCCGCGAGCAGAGAGCCAAGGCGGGCCATCTCTGGGTGTACGCGGGCGAGATCGGGCGCGCCGACGACGGGATCGCGCCCGGCGACACGGTCGATGTCGCGGACCACCGCGGCCGCTTCCTGGGCCGGGGGTATTACAACCCCGCCTCCAGCATCGTGGTGCGGCTGATGACGCGCCGCCGCGACGAGGCGCTGGACGAGGGCCTCCTGAGGCGGCGCATCGCCCAGGCGGTGGCGTACCGCCGCCACTTCTACTCCGCGGGGGAGCCGTGCCGCCTGGTCTTCAGCGAGGGCGATCTCCTTCCGGGCCTGACCGTGGACCGCTACGGATCGTGGCTGGCGGTGCAGATCTCCACCCTCGGCATGGACCGCGCCCGCGACGCCATCGTGGCCGCGCTCCTCGACGCCGTCCACCCGCGCGGCATCTACGAGCGCAGCGACCTGGGCGTGCGGGCGCGCGAGGGGCTGACCGCCCGCACGGGCGTCCTGGCCGGCGAGGTGCCGGAGGAGATCGAGGTGGAGGCGGACGGCCTGCGGTTCCTGGTCCGCGTCAAGGACAGCCAGAAGACCGGCATGTACCTCGATCATCGTCTCAACCGGCGCGGCCTCCAGCCGTTCGCCGCCGGCCGGCGGGCGCTCGACGTCTTCTGCAACACCGGCGCCTTTGCCCTGTACGCCCTGGCGGCCGGCGCCGAGACGGCCACGGGGATCGAGGCCTCACCGGAGTGCCTGGGCCTGGCCCGCCGCAACGCCGACCTGAACGGCTTCGCCTCCCGCTGCGAGTGGATCGAAGGGAACGCCTTCGATCGTCTCCGGGACCTGGACCGGCAGGGGGAGCGCTTCGGCCTCATCGTCCTGGATCCCCCCGCCTTCACCAAGAGCGCGCAGGCCGTCGCGGCGGCGGTGCGCGGCTACAAGGAGATCAACCTGCGCGCCCTGCGCGTCGCCTCCCCGGGCGCCCTGATCGTCTCCGCCTCCTGCTCCTACCATCTGGGGCCGGAGGAGTTCGTGGGCGTGATCCGCGAGGCGGCGGCCGACGCGGGCAGGGAGGTCACCCTGATCGGCCTGCACGGACAGGCCCCCGACCACCCGGTCAATCTCTCCGTCCCCGAGACCAGCTATCTCAAGTGCGCCTTCCTGTTCGTGCGCGGCTGATTTACGCCCTGAGACATCTCCCCTTTCTGGTGGCGGCCGCTTCGCCTCGCGGGGGACGGCGTCGCCGCGCCGGGCTGGGCCAAAACCGCCCACCGGCGCGGCGCGCCTCGGGTCTCCCTCGTCCGGCCGCGGAACACCAGCGGCCACGGGCTCGGTCCGACACGCCCCCGCGCGGCGAAGCGGCCGCCACCGGACCGCGGGGCGGGCTCACGCTGACCGGTGTAACCCGCTCACGGCCTCCACGATTTCGCGGCTGTGGGATGGCCATGCCCAAGTGGCTGAGAGAGGGGCGGGTGCGGGGGGCAGCGCCACTGCCCCCAGAAACCGGGCATGGTTCTGATTTCCTCTGGTTGACACCCCCGGGAGGCGCCGATAGACTACGCTGGCTTGGGCGGCGCGCGCGGCGCC
>JACQNT010000149.1 GCA_016202915.1 Acidobacteriota bacterium | reverse complement strand
GTAGCGCTTGCTGCGCTCCACCTCCCTGCGTAGGGTGGCGTTCAGGTAGCGCGAGTTGTAGAGCTTGGTCAGGTCGTCGGTGATCGACAGCTCTTCGGAACGCCGCAGCAGCAGGGCGTTGTCCAGGGCGACGGCGACCGGCTCGAGCAGGAGCGACAGCAGGCGCGCGTCCCCGGGGCTCAGCCGCTTCGCGCAGGCCCTGTCCACCGCCTCGACCACGCCGATCACCCGGCCCCGGCTCAGGAGAGGCACGGCCAGGACCGAGCGCGCCGCCAGGCGCGGCGGGAGCTCCGGGAAGGACAGCGCGCCGGCGGCGCGCGCGGCGACGACCAGCAGGGGCCGCTTCCTCCGGACCGCCCGGCCGGGGGTTCCCTCGCTGATCGCGATCTGCTTCCCCAGCATCCCGGCCGTGCCCTCCCCTCCGGTGCGCTCGACTGTCAGGACGCCGCGCGCCGGGTCGGCGAGCAGGAAGATCCATGCCCGCGGTCTGAGGAAGGCGTGGACCCGCTCCATCGCCCGGTCGATGACACGGTGCGGGTCGAGCTCGTTGCCCGTTTCGCGCACGAGCGCCACGAGGGTCCGCAGCATCGCTCTCTGGTCGCGGGCGTCGACGAGGGTGCGGCGGACGCGACGCCGGAGCGCCGCGACGTGGCGTTCCCTTTCCAGGAGCGCCTCGAGCAGCCCCGGCGCGAGCGGCGGCGCGAGCTCGACGACGCGCCGCCGCGCCGCGGTTCTCCGCCCGGGCCGGCGCGCGCCGGCCCCGTTCCCCTCGAGACCGAAGGGCAGGAGGGGGATGGCGCCCGCGAGACGCCTCAGGCGCCGGAGGCCGTCGGCCGGGCAGCGCCCCCGCCCGTCCACCTGGTAGAAGGCGGCCCGGATGAGGCCGTCCTTCAGCTCTTCCTCGGGGAGCCGGCCCCAGGGCACCGTCGCGAAAGAGGCCGGAAGCGCGCGGTCCCCGAGCAGGCGGCGTGGCTCGGCGTCGTCCGCCAGGATCAACAGGGTCCTTCCACCACCGGGCGGCATCGACCCTCCTAGAAGGACTCGACATAGACGTTGCGGCGTATCCGCGTCCTGTTGCCCGCCGGATCCTGCGCCACGATCTCGACCTCGTTGAGACCGTCCCGTTTCAGGCGCACCACCGCCGTGAAGGCCCCGTCCTCATAGACGTCGATCTGCTGGCCATCCACCGACAGCACGGCGCCCGGCTCCGTCCGTCCGTTGACGATCACCAGATGGCCGGTCGGCAGGAAATCGAGCACCTGGAGGGGAGGAGGCTGCGTGTCGTCGCTGCGGCGCTCCTCGGGGCCCGCGACCTTGAACTTGCGGATCTCCGAGAAGGGGCTCTGGATATCGTTCCCGTCGATACAGGACGCCCTCCAGTAGTAGTTGCCCTCCTGGAGCCCGGGGATCTTCACGCTGGCGGACCGGATGTCGGCCTTGTCGAGAAGGAGGTCACCGAACAGGGCCGTGCGCGCGATCTGCAGCCGGTAGCGCGCCGCGCCGTTCACCCGCCCCCAGCGCAGAGTCGTCGACTCGGAGGCCGGATTGTCGTGCAGGAAGACCCGCTGGTCGGTCGGCTCCTGGAGCGCGGGCGCCGGCAGGATCTTCTTCCGGCTGATCACCTGCTCCGCGTTCACCTCCATCCTCTCGAGCGGCTTCAAGGTCACCAGCGTTCCCGCCGCCCGCACCTCGGCGCTGCCACTCTGGACCTCCGTCCGCGTCCGCTTCGTTCCGGCGTCGAAGGCGACATCGAACTGGGCCTTGCTCATCGCCCGCGCGGTCGCCGACTCGGTCGCCACCTCGTGGAACGATCCGGGGACGCTGGCTCCGGGCATCGACGCCGAGACGCCGCCCCAGTTGAGCAGCTCCCGCACCTTGCGCACCTTCGTCGTCGGATCCTCGGACAGCTCGCGGATCTCCAGCAGCGACCCCGGCTTGATGGTGGTGATGGTCCCGTCGAAGTAGATGATCTGCGCCGAGCCGTTCCCGGCCGTCTTGATCTGATCCCCGACGCGGAGCGCCGTGTTGCTGGCGATGCCGTCCCAGACGAACTGCCGCGCCCGCTTGATCTTCACGTCGCCCTCGTACTTGTAGATCTTGGCGGTGAAGGCCTCGCCGACGGACCCCTCCAGGATCCTCTGCGAGAACGATTGCGACTGCTGGGCCGCCGCCCGGGCCTCGACGAAATCCTGCCGCTCGAAGGAGAGCCGCGCCGAGTCGAGGAGCTTGCGCGCGCTCTCGACCACGCGCACCAGATCGGGTCCGGCCGCCGCCTGGGCCTCGCGGTACATCCGCTCGGCGCGGCCGATCTCGTGCAGAGCCGCCTCCTCGGGCGTGTCGCGCCGGGCGGCCTTCAGATAGTAGAAGATCCCCCCCACGGCCAGCAGCAGGACCAGGTAGACGACGCCCCGCATGATGCTGCGGTAGGAGACGGTCGTCCAGTCGAGAAGGACCTGGGGCTTCTGTTTCTCGCGCGCCACGCGCTCTCCCTGGATGGCCGGCCGCCACGCGCGGCCGGTGCGGCCGCCCCCGTGGGGCCGCCTCAACCCCTTGTCTGCCTTTGGCTTACGCGTCCCCGGCCGGGCCACCGCCGGAGAGGAGCCCAAGGAGACTCCTTAAATATAGGGACGCAGGCGCGTTAGGCAAGAGGACCTCCGCGAGATGTCTCTTGCAGGGGGGCCCAGCTTCCGGTAGATTTACTGGCTTCCGGACCAGGGGGCCCCCGACCGATGCTGCAGCAGATGCGCGAGTGGTTCCGCTACCTGAAGTTCATCCTCTACGTCATCATCTTCATGTTCATCGTCTGGGCCTTCGCGAGCTGGAGCGGCGGCGGTCCGGGGCTCAGGCAGGACAGCGCCTGGGCCGCGGTCGTCAACGGACGGCAGATCCCGCTGACGACCTTCCAGTCGTACGCCCGCAGGCTGGACAGCACCTATCAGAGCCTGCTGGGCGAGCAGTACGCGCAGCAGCGGTCACTCCTGAAGATCGGACGGAGAGCCATCGACTCCCTGGTGGAGCAGGAGCTGCTGCACCAGGAGGCCGTGCGGCAGGGGATCGCGGTCTCCCCGCGCGAGGTCGCCGAGGCGATCACGCGCGATCCCAACTTTCAGGAGGACGGCCGGTTCATCGGATTGGACCGCTACCGCAACCTGTTCAGCGCCGGCCGCCTCGGCCTCGAGGACTACGAGTCCCAGGTCCGCCGCGGACTCGCCATCGAGAAGCTCCGCAGCCTCATCGAGGATGCCGTGGGGGTGAGCGGTGCCGATATCGAGCAGGAGTTCTTGCGGCGGAACCAGAAGGCGACCGTCGAGTACGTCGTCATCGACCCCGCGAAGGTGGGATCACAAAGACCGCCGGACGACGCCTCCATCGGCCGCTACTACGACGCGCACCGCGAGCGCTACACCCGCGGCGAGGGGCGCACGGGGGCCTTCGTGCTGTTCAGCCCGGCCGACCGGGCCGGCGCCCAGACGGTGAGCGACGCGGAGGTGGCGGCGGCCTACGAACGGATGCGCGCCACGCGTTACACCCTGCCCGATCAGCGCCGGGCGTCGCATATCTTATTGAAGGTTCCGTCCGGGGCGCCGGGCGACGCGGCGGCCCGGATCGAGCGCCAGGCCCGCTCCATCCTGAAGGCGGCCCGCGGCGGGGAGGATTTCGCCGCCCTCGCCCGCAAGCACTCGGAGGACGGCTCGGCGCCAAGCGGCGGCGACCTGGGGTTCTTCGGCCGCGGACAGATGGTGAAGGAGTTCGAGGACGCCGCCTTCTCCCTGCCGGTCGGCGCGATCAGCGACCTGGTGCGCAGCACCTACGGCTTTCACATCGTCAAGATCGCCGAGGCGCGCGCCGGACGCTCCGTTCCTCTGGAGGAGGTGCGGGAGCAGCTGCGCGAGGAGCTGAAGATGGAGAAGGCGAACGCCGAGACCCAGAGACGCAGCGCCGACCTGGCGCGGGCCGCTGCCGGGGGCAAGCTCGAGGCCGTCGCCCGGTCGCAGGGCCTGGAGGTGCGGGAAACCGGCCCGGTGCACGAGGGGGACGCCCTCCCGGGCCTGGCGGCCTCCCAGGCCGTCGTCGCACGCATGCTGACGCTGGCCCCCGGCGAAGTGAGCTCACCGGTGCCGGCTCCCGCCGGGCAGGTCGTCGTGCAGGTGACGGGGACCGCGCCCCCCGAACCCAGGCCCCTTCCCGAGGTCCGCGCCCGCATCATCAAGGAGATCGAGGACGAGAGGGCCCTCTCCGCCGTCGCCGACGTCCGCCGCGCGGCGCAGGCATCCGGCGGCGGCCTCCGGGCCGTGGCGCGCCGGCTCAAGGCCGAACTCAAGACCCAGGCCGACCTGGCCCGCGGCGGCGCCCTGCCGGGGCTG
>JACQNT010000145.1 GCA_016202915.1 Acidobacteriota bacterium | reverse complement strand
GACATTGACCGTGACCAGGTCGCCGGAGGCCGAAACCCTCTCGAAGTAAACGGCCGGGTCGTCCGACACGGGGTCGATGGTGATGTCGGCGCGCACCGGTAGAATGCGGTTGCCGTCGTCGTCCCCGCGGCAGGCCCAGAACGCGAGGGCGCACCCGAGGATCCCTGCGGCCAGCCACGCCATCCGGAAAGGACGGAGGAGTAGGCGCGGGAGGCCGATTCTCAAGCCTGTCCACATTTGCGACATGAGCGCCGACATTTGCTGTCCCTCGCGGTCCCGGGAGTATACCGGCGGGGGAGGGGACGGGCAAGCGCGGAGAGGGGCGCGGGGGCGACGTCTGCTGCGGGCGCGCAGCGCCGTCGGCGCGAGGGGCCCCGCGGTTCCGGGCCGCCGCGCCACGCGCCCTCTGCTATAATCCCGCGCCCGCGAAGCGCCCCCCATGCGGGGCTGCCATCGCGCCGGAGATCCGCCGGGGCCCGATGACGCCGTCTCTCCGATCCGCCGCGCTCGCCTTCACCGTCCTGACGCTCTCCGCTCTCCCCCTCCCGGCGCAGGAGCTGCGCTTCAACGTCGTCGCCCACAAGCTCGACAACGGGCTGAAGGTCCTGGCGCTCGAGGATCACTCCGTCCCGGCGATCAGCTATTACACTTTTTTCCGCGCCGGATCGCGCCACGAGCGCCCGGGCAGAACGGGGATCTCGCACCTGTTCGAGCACATGATGTTCAACGGGACCGAAAAGAACGGCCCCGGCGTCTTCGACCGGATGCTGGAATCCCGCGGCGGCGTCAGCAATGCCTTCACCACGGAGGACCTGACGGCCTACCACGAGAACTTCCCCTCCGAGGCGCTGCAGACCGTGATCGACCTGGAAGCTGACCGGATGGCGTCGCTGCGCATCACGGAGGAGGGCCTGGCCTCGGAGCGGGAGGTGGTCAAGGAGGAGCGGCGCCTGCGGGTGGACAACGACGTGGAGGGAGCGCTCTTCGAGCTCCTGCAGGCCACCGCCTACCTCGCCCATCCCTACCAGTGGCCGGTCGTCGGCTGGATGGCCGACCTCGACGCCATCACCGTGGCCGACTGCCAGGCCTATTTTCGCGCGCATTACGCGCCGAACAACGCCACCGTGGTCCTGGCGGGGGACTTCAAGCCCGAGCGGGCGATCGAGCTCATCGGCAAGGCCTACGGATCGATCCCGGCCCAGCCCCAGCCGGCCGCCGTCGTCAGGGACGAGCCCGAGCAGCGGGGCGAGCGCCGCGCCGTCCTGAAGAAGGCGGCGCAGCTCCCGGCGATCGCCGTCGCCTACCACGTCCCGGGGACCGGCGGCGAGGAGGTGTACCCGCTCGACCTCGTGGAGATCATCCTGGGGGCGGGGGATTCCTCGCGCCTCGTCAGGACGCTGGTCTACGAGAAAGAGCTGGCGACGCGGGTCTTCGTCAGCAACGACTGGCGCATCGATCCGTCGCTCTTCCTGATGTACGCGGAGGCGAAGCCGGGCGTGCCGCTCGAGGCCCTGGAGGCGGCCCTGCACGCCGAGGTGGAGCGCCTGGGGCGCGAGGAGGTGGGCGACACGGAGCTGCGCAAGGCCAAGAACATCACCACGACCTCGCGGGTGCGCGCGCTCAAGACCAATAGCGGCAAGGCCGAGCAGGTCGGCCTGTTCGAGATGTACTTCGGGAGCCACACCCGCCTGTTCACCATCCTGCAGTCGTACGAAGCCGCCACCAGGGCCGACGTCATGAAGGCGGCGGGGCGCTACCTCCGGCCCGACAATCGCACCGTCGTGACGCTGGCGCCGACCGAAGAGGGCGGCGAGGGCGGCCGGTGAGGGCGGCCTGCCGGACGAACGTCCGATGCGGCCGGGGGAGGCGCCGGCGGGCCGTCGCCCTGGGCGCCGCCCTGATCGTGTCCGTTCTCCCAAGGGGCGCGGCGGCCGGGCCCGCCGCTCCGCCGGCCGCGTCTTCCGGGGGGGGCTTCTCCGTCCCGGCGCCCGCGCGGACGACCCTGAAGAACGGACTGACGGTGCTGGTCCTGGAGCGCCGCGCCATCCCGCTGGTGCAGTTCCGCCTGCTCGTGAGGGCGGGCGCCGCCGCCGATCCGGCGGGGAAGGAGGGGACGGCGTCACTGATGGCGCGACTGCTGAAGCGCGGCACCCGGACCCGCTCCGCGCAGCAGTTCTCGGAGGAGGTCGAGTTCGTCGGCGGGTCGCTCGAATCGTTCGCCGGGGCGGAGGCGACGGTGGTGGCCGGGGAGTTCGCCGGCCGCGACCTGGAGGTCGGCTTCAATCTGCTCGCCGACATGGTCCTGAGCCCGGCGTTCCGCCAGGAGGAGTTCGACAAGGAGAAACGCCTGGTCCTCGCCGACATCGTCTCCCGCCTGGACGACCCCGAGCGGGTGGCGCAGGAGGCGTTCGGCTCCTGGCTGTTCGGGGCGCACCCCTACGGGCGGCCGGCCCAGGGGACGCGCCGCTCGGTGGAGGCGATCGCCGGTTCGGACGTGAAGGCCTTCCACGAGGCGCGCTTCGCCCCCAACAACTCCGTCCTGGCGATCGTCGGGGACATCGACGCGGCGCAGGCGGCGCAGCGGGTCGAGCGGTACTTCGCGGCCTGGAAGCGCCGCGCGACGCCGGAGGTGCGCGTCCCGGACCCCGCGCCGGCCCGCGGCCGGAAGGTGCTGCTCGTCGACAAGCCGGACGCCACCCAGAGCCAGATCCGCTTCGGCAACGTGGGGATCAGGCGCGGCGATCCCGGCTACTTCCCCCTGGTGGTGGCGAACACGATCCTGGGAGGCGGCTTCACTTCCCTCCTGGTGGAGGAGGTGCGCGTCAAGAAGGGGCTGACGTACTCGATCCGCAGCCGCGTCGAAGCGCTGCGATCGCCGGGGAGCGTGTCGGTGGCCACATTCTCGAAGAACGAGACGGTCCTGGAGACCATCCGCCTGTCGCTGGACCAGATCCGGCGGGTGCGCGAGGGGACGATCCCGGCGGACTCCCTCGACAAGGCGCGCAACTACCTCGCCGGCCTCTACCCCCTGCGCATCGAGAGCCCGGACGATCTGGCGGCCGAGATCCTCAACGTGGAGTTCTACGGATTGGGTGCGGACTACATCAACCAGTACCAGAAGCGCGTGCGTGGCGTCGGAGTCGAGGCCATGAAGCGCTCGGCCGCCCGCTTCCTGCCGCTCGACGACCTGGCAGTCGTCGTGGTCGGCCCCGCCGCCTCTCTGAAGAAGGACCTCGAGACGGTCGGGCCGGTCACCGTCCGCTCCATCGCCTCGGTCCTGGATCCCTCCTGACCCGCCTCCGGGGCGCCCCGGCCCGGCAGGTCCGTCAGGGCCCCGAGGTGGCGCTCTGCAGCCCCTGGAGGGCGGCGCCCGAATCCGGCTGCAGCGCCAGCGCCCGCCGGAAGCGCGCCGCGGCCTCGGGCCGGTCGCCGAGGCTGAGGCGGATCGCTCCCAGGTAGTAATGGATGTGGAAGAGGGGAGGATCCTCGGCGACGATCCGGGCCTCCTCCTCCAGGGCCTCCTGCCGCCTGCCCGAGGCGAGGAGCGCGTCCACCAGCATGAGGCGGGCGATGTACGAGCGGGATTGTCGCGCCGCCCGCGTCGCCTCCTCCAGGGCCCGCGGGGCGTCGGCGGGTGCGATCTGGCCGGGGCGGAACAGGGAGGGATCGAGAAGGGAATACCCGTCGCGCTCGACCAGGGGGGCGAGCGCCCCTCCCTTCTCCATGTACACGACCGCGACGTCGTCGAGATAGACCGGGATCCATCCTCCCATCTCCCGGATCGTCGCCGCCGTGATCACGACCCCCTGCTGGGGCCATTCCAGGAAGATCGCCCGCGCCTCGATGCGCCGCAGCATCGCCTGGAGCGACTCCGGGACCTGCAGCGCCCGCTTGTACTCGGCGTAGAGCGCCTCCCCGTACACGTCGTTGCGGGAGTCCATCGCCACCCGCACCGCCGGATGGAAGCGGTACACCAGGTAGGCTCCCGCGGAGTAGGTGTTGAGGACGTTCCCGCGCACGCTGTTTGCTTCCAGATAATCGGCGGCGGCGACCGGGACGTTCCTCCCGAGCCCCAGGCCGCGCAGCCGGCGGCTCGTTGGGCTGTAGGGGTACCCGTTCCAGGCGTACCAGCCGGCGAGACCGAGAAGGGCGACGGCGATCCACGGAAGCGGGGAACGACCGGGGCGTGGCGCGCGCCGCGGTCCCAGGAGCGCCGTGGCGCTGGCCGCAACGCCCGGCAAGGTCGCCAGGGCGAAGTCGGTGACGTTGCGCTGCATCCGGAGCGACAGGACGAAGAAGGCGGCGAACAGCAGGATCGGGAAGGCGCCGCCCGGGAGCGGCCGGCGCCGACGCCACAGGAGCAGGAGCGCCGCCGCGTGGACGGCGATCCCCAGGGCGGCCCAGACGACGTAGTAGCGCGCCATGTAGGTGGAGGCGTAGGCCTTGTCATAGGGCGGCAGCCACTCGTAGATCTCCCGCATGAAGGAGCTGCCGGTCAGCTCGAACGGAAACCTCAGGAGCCGCGCGCCGTAGGGGTTCAGGAGGCACGCGGCCACCAGCGCCGGGACCAGCAGGGACAGCATGGCCCACTCCGGGAGGCGCCGGCGGCCGGCATCGGGCAGGGGAGCGGGGGCGCGCCCGGGCTCGCCGGCGCCCCCGGTCGTGCGGGCGACCCGATCGAGGACGTCGTCGATCAGCCGGCCGGCCGCCGCCAGGCCGACGATCAGCCAGCCGAGCATGAACCCGCCGTGGAGGTAGGCCCACAGCGATTGCAGGGGCAGGAAGATCCAGAGGGGGGCGCGGGCACCGCGGCGCCTGCGGGCCAGGATCAGGAGGTACAGGGAGGTCAGGAGGTAGGAGAAGATGTGCGGCCGTTCCATGATGCGCGCCGCGGCGAGCACCATGACGAAGGCCAGGGCCGGGAGGGCCACCGCGGCCGTCGCCCCCAGGGCGCGCGCCGCGGCGTACAGGGCGGCGGCGATCCCGAGCGCCACGAGCGCCTTGAAGAGGATGAGGGCGTCGATCCCGAAGCCGCGCTCGACCGCCCGGAAGATCACGCCGGCGAGCCACTCGTGCGCCACGAACGGCCGGCCGCGGGCGAGCGCCGAGTAGTCGTCCTGGTGCGGGACGGCGCCCGTCTTCAGAATGATCGCGCCGGTCTTTAGATGGAGAAAGAGATCGTTGTTGGTGATCGGGGTGATCGTCAGGGCCAGGACCAGGAGCCCCAGCGCGACAAGCCCGGCGGCCGCCCGCCGCGGGGGTTCCCCTCCGGCCGGCCGGACCGCTTCGCCCTCTGGCACGCGCCCGCGGGACAACGCCGGCTACTTCAGCCTGGACGCGATGAGCGCGTTGACCGACTTGCCGTCGGCCCGCCCGCGGTGGCGCGCCATGAACTCCTTCATGGCGCGCCCGAGCTCTCTCTTCTCGGTGATCCCCAGCTCCTGCAGGAGGGAGTCGACCGCCCTTGCGGTCTCCTCCGGGCCCATCGCCGCGGGCTGGTAACGGGCGATGACGGCGATCTCCGCCTTCTCCTTCTCCGCCAGGTCCTGACGGCCGCCCTTCTCGTACTGCTCGATCGACTCCCGCCGCGTCTTGACGCCGCGCTGCAGGATCGCCAGGTAGTCCTCTTCCGCGAGATCGCGCTTCGCCTCGATGCGCGCGTACTGGACCTGCGCGATGAGCAAGCGCAGCGTCGAGACGGTCGTGGCGTCCCCGCGCCGCATCGCCTCCGCCAGGTCGGCCTTGAACCGGGTGATCATGGTCCCTCCCTTCCACCGGCCGCCTATCATGCCACAGCCGGCGGGCGCCCGGGGCGCGTCCGTCGGCGCCGCGCTGCGAGTCAGGCCCGGGAGTGCGCCGCCGTCCGGCGGCCCCGCTCCACGTCCACGGGGAGCATGAGCGCCAGCCCGGCGCCGAGGATGACGAGCAGCGACAGGACCGCCGGACGCTCGCCGCCGGCGCGGGCCGCGATCCAGCCGTACAGGAGCGGCCCGGCGACGGCGGACACCTTGCCGGTGAGGGCATAGAAGCCGAAGAACTCGGCGTTGCGGCCCGGGGGGATCAGCAGCCCCATCAGGCTGCGGCTGGCCGCCTGGAGCGACCCCATGCCGATCGAGGCGGCGACCGCGACCGCGAAGAAGCCGGGGACGCTGTCCGCCAGGTAGGCGCCGAGGATCGTGCCGCACCACAGGAGGAGGGCCGCGACGATCGTCCGCTTGGCGCCCCACCGGTCCACCAGGTGCCCGGCCGCGAAGGCCCCGGCGAAGGCGGTGAGTTGGGTCACGATGAACAGCATGGTCACCTGGCGCGCCGTGTAGCCGATCACGTGCATGGCGTAGATCGCAGAGAACGAGATCACGGTCGTCACCGCGTCGTTGTAGACGATGAACGCGACCAGGAAGCGGAACAGGTCCGGCATGGTCCGCACCTGCGCGAAGGTCTGCCGGAGACGTCGCAGCCCCTCGCGGACGCGGGCGCCCGCGGGAGCCGGTTCAGAGCGCGCCCGCTCCCTGAGGATCAGGAGGACCGGCAGGGCGAAGACCAGAAAGAAGCCGGCCACCACGGGAAACGTGATCCGGTAGCGCTCCGCCCCCCCGGCCTCCAGGCCGGCCCCGGTGAACGGGAAGGTCAGCAGGAGCGCCGCCAGGCCGCCGAGGTACCCGATCCCCCAGCCGTAGCCCGAGATCCTCCCCATCTCCTCGTCCGACGCGATCTCGGGGAGAAAGCCGTTGTAGAAGACGTGCGCCCCTTCGTAGCCGACGTTGGCGACGATGAACAGCAGCATGCCGGACGCGAGGTCCCCGGCGCCGACGGAGCCCAGAAGGGCCGTGAACCCGATCGACGTGCCTGCGTAGAGGGCCAGGAGCGTCTTCTTGCGCCCGGACGCATCGGCCATGGCCCCGAGGACGGGAGAGGTGAGGGCCACCAGCAGCATCGACACCGCGATGCAGAGGCCCCAGTAGAAGTCGGCCGACGGCCCCAGGTGCCCGGCGACGACCGAGCGGAAGTAGAGGCTGTAAGCGACGGTGACGATCAGGGTGGTGAAGGAGGAGTCGGCGAAGTCGTACAGGCACCAGGAGACGACCTCGAGCCGGCTGGCCTTCGCTGACACATCCTCCTCGACGCCGCGCTCGGCTGCCGCTGCGGGAGCGCATCATAGCAGGCGGCCGATCCGGCAGCAACGCGGGCCCTCTGCTATAATGCGCGAATGGACAGCGGCGACGAGACGGCGGGCGAGGGCGAGGCGCCGCCCCCCGGCGGAGGCGAGCGCCCTGAACCACAGCCAGGCCGCCCGCGGCCGGTGAACCTGGCGATCGTGGCCGGCGGCGCGATCCTTCTGGGGCTCGTCGCCCTGAGCGTGTACCGCAAGACGGCGCAGGCGCCCGCGGAGCCGTCCGGCGCAGCGGCCGGGCAGGATCCCGGCGCCGCCTCCCCGGCGGCGACCGAGGCGCAGGCCCAGGGGACACCGATCACCGCCGTGGCGATGAACCTGACGCCGGAGGCGAGCATCATCGCCGAGCGCTACCGCTGCGTCTGCAGCTGCAACGACCCGCTCAGCGTCTGCACCTGCACCCTGACTCCCGGATCGATCGACATGAAAAAATACGTCCAGGAGCTGGTCAGCCAGAAGAAGACCGCCGGCGAGGTCGACGAGGCGATGGTGGCCAGGTACGGTGAGGCGGTCCTCCTGAGCAACGCGCCGGCCACGTCCGGTCAGCCCGCCCCGGCGCGCCCGGCGGCCCCCGCGGGCCCGCCTGTCCGGTCCCGGAAGCCCTGAACCGTCACTCCCCGTTTCACCCGACCGGATCGCGCCCCGCCCGTCCCTCTCAGCGCTTGCCCCAGTGCAGCTTGTGCCGGAGCACCTCGAAGTACGTGGTGCGGGGCGACCGCACCATCAGGATCGGCAGCCGGCTCCGCCGCACGCGCACCCTGTCCTTCGCCCGCAGGGGATGCCCGACCTGGCCGTCGAGGGTCAGGTAGACCTCCGAGTCGCCGGTCCGCAGCGTGATCTCCACCCGCGAGCGGTCGGGTATCACAAGCGGCCGCATGCTCAGCGTGTGGGGGCAGATCGGGGCGATCAGCAGCGCCTCCATGTTGGGGTGGATGATCGGTCCTCCCGCCGACAGCGAATAAGCGGTCGAGCCGGTGGGAGTGGCGACGATCAGGCCGTCGGCCTTGTAGGTGCTGACGAACTGGCGGTCGATGGTCACCCCGAGGTCGATGATCCGCGCCAGGGCGCTCTTGTTGATCACCACGTCGTTCAGGATCGTCTGGCGCATGACGGTCCGGCCGGCGCGCACCAGGGACACCTCCAGGCCCATGCGCCGGTCGACGGAGTACCGGCCCCCCAGGATCTCTCCCAGAACGTCGGCCACCTCGCCCAGGCTGGTCTCGGTCAGGAAGCCGAGCCCCCCCAGGTTCACGCCGAGGATCGGCCGCGGGGCCGCGGAGATCGATCGGGCCAGCCTCAAGAGAGTTCCGTCCCCTCCGAAGGCGACGTACAGATCGGCGGGGCGGCCCCTCCCTCCGAGGTCCCGGCCGTCCCGCGGCCGCCCCAGCGAGCGCGCCGTGTCCCGGTCGAAGCCGACGGCCAGGCCGCGGGCGCGGAGGAGGCGGGCGATCCTGCGGGCGGCGGCCGCCGCTTCGGGCTTGCCCCGCTTGGCCACGATGGTCACCGTTTCAATCGGTCGCGGCCGCGATGTCTCTTTCATGGACGATGCCTCCGAGAAGACGTTCGATCTCCTCCGTGGACGGCCGCACCCCTCCGAGAGCCAGGCGCAGGAAGAACTCCCTGTTCCCCTCCGCCCCGGTGATGGGGGACGGGCACCCGCCGCGGACCGCCAGGCCCGCCGCCGTCGCGGCCGCCGCGACGGCGCGCAGCGCCGCCAGGTGCTTCTCCGGTTCGCGCACGATCCCGCCCCGCCCCACCTCCCCGCGCCCGGCTTCGAACTGCGGCTTCACCAGGG
>JACQNT010000144.1 GCA_016202915.1 Acidobacteriota bacterium | reverse complement strand
TGCGTACTCGGGGCAGACGGGCCCGGGGGAATCCGACGCGCTCTCGGGGCCCGGTTCAAGCGCTCGGCGAGCGCTTCGGGCTCGGCGGGATGCGGAACTCCAGGCAGCGCTGGTCGGGCTCGATCAAGGTCGTTGTGGCGGCGGGCCGTCGCGTTGCTGCGGAAGGGTCTGAGCCTGTCGGGCGTCGACTCCTGAATAAGTGGCGGCCGGCCCGCCCGTGTCGGCCATTTGACACCCGGTCGGCGCAACCTATATTGATCTGCCATGGCGGCGGCCATCGCGCGGAACCTGGAGGCGGTGCGTGAGCGCATCGCGGCGGCGGCGCGGCGCGCCGGCAGGGATCCCGCCTTGGTGACCCTGGTCGGCGTCAGCAAGACGGTGACCGCGGCGAGGATCCTGGAGGCGGTCGATGCGGGGCTCACCGATCTCGGCGAGAACAGGGTCCAGGAGGCGCGCGACAAGGCGCCGCAGCTTCCCGGGCGGATCCGCTGGCACCTGGTTGGGCATCTACAGACCAACAAGGCGGCGCACGCGGCGCGCCTGTTCCAGGTGATCCACTCGGTCGATTCGGCCGGGATCCTGCGCCGCCTGGATCAGGCGGCGGGGCGGGAGGGCCGGCGGCTCGAGGCGCTGGTGCAGGTGGACCTGGCCGGGGAGCCAACCAAGTCGGGGGTGCGGGAGGAGCGTATGGACGAGGTGCTCGAGTGCGCCGCCTCCTGCGGGAGCGTGGCGGTGCGCGGCCTGATGATCCTGCCTCCGTACGACCCGGACCCGGAGAAAGCCAGGCCGTACTTCCGCCGCGTGGGCCGCCTCCTGGAGGAGGCGCGGGCGCGGCACGGCGCGCTGCGGCTCGAGGAGCTGTCGATGGGGATGACGGAGGACTTCGAGGTGGCGATCGAGGAGGGGGCGACGATGGTGCGCATCGGGCGCGCCCTGTTCGGAGACAGGCCCGGGAAGGGCGCGGGAGGCGAGCAGACCTCATGAAGATCACGCCGATTGACATCAGCAGCCATCACTTCGCGAAGAAGATGAGAGGTTACGACGACGAGGAGGTCCGGTCGTTCCTCAACCTGGTCTCCTCGGAGTTCGAGAGGATCGTCATCGAGAACAACGCCCTCAAGGAGGAGCTGGCCCAGATCCGGACGGCCGTCGCCGACTACAAGGAGCGCGAGAGGATCCTGAAGGACACCCTCCTGACCGCCCAGAAGCTGGTCGAGGACATCAAGGAGGAGGCGCGCAAGGAGGCGGACCTGATCCTCAAGGAGGCGGACCTCAGGGGGACCCAGCTCCTGGAGCAGGCGGCGCGCAAGGCGAGCCAGATCGAAGGGGTGATCCAGAACCTGCGCGTGGAGCGGGACGCCTTCGAGCAGCGCATCCGCACCGCCGCCGAGCAGCACCTGCGCGTCCTGGACATGCACCGGAAGCACGAGGAGGTCGAGGATCGGCTGCGCTTCATGAAGAAGCCGCCCTCCGGGGAGGGCCGCTGAGCTCATGATCGAGGCCGACCTGGCCGTCGTCGATGCCGCGGAACTGGTCACCGTCGCCGGCCCGGCACCCAAGCGCGGGCCCGGCCTCAGGGAGATCGGGGTCATCGAGCGCGGCTGCCTGGCGGCGCGGGACGGGGCCATCGTCTTCGCCGGCGACGAGCGGGAGTACCGCCGCCGGGTGCGGCTGATCCGGAGCGGCGTCGAGATCGACGCCACCGGCCGCACCGTCCTGCCGGGGTTCGTCGATTCCCACACCCACCTGCCGTTCGCCGGGTCGCGCGAGGGCGAGTTCGTCGACCGGCTGAACGGGGCCACCTACGAGGAGATCACCGCGCGCGGCGGGGGCATCCACGCCACCGTCCGGGCGACGCGCGCCGCCTCTCTCGAGGGCCTCATCGAGCAGGGGAAGCGGCGGCTCAACCGGATGCTGCTCCACGGCACCACGAGCGCCGAGGCCAAGAGCGGGTACGGGCTGAGCCTGGAGGACGAGCTGAAGCAGCTGCGCGCCGTGCGCGCCCTGGACGCCCTGCATCCGATCGACCTGGTCCCGACGCTCCTCGGGGCGCACCTGGTCCCGGCCGAGAGGCAGTCCGACCGGGAGTCGTACGTCCGGGAGGTGACCGGCCGGATGATCCCGGAAGCGGCGCGCCAGGGGCTGGCGCGCTTCTGCGACGTGTTCGTGGAGGAGGGCGCCTTCACGCCCGAGGAGGGGGAGCGCGTCCTGCGCGCGGCCGGGGAACGGGGCCTGGGCCTGCGGGTGCACGCCGAGCAGCGGGGCGCCTCGGGTGGGGCGCTCCTGGCGGCGCGCCTGCGGGCCGCTTCGGCCGACCACCTGGAGCACGTGACCGAGGCGGGGATCCGGGCGCTCGCCGCCTCCGGGACCACCGCCATCCTCCTGCCCGGGGCCGCCTTCTTCCTGCGCGAGACGCGCGACGCTCCGGCGCGGCGCCTGATCGATGCCGGCGTCCCGCTGGCGCTCGCGACCGACTTCAACCCGGGGACCTGCCCGACGGAGGCGATGACGGCGGTCCTGCCGATCGCCTGCCTGAGGTACGGCCTCGATCCGGCGGAGGCGATCGCGGCCGCCACCCTGAACGCCGCCCACTCGCTCGGGATCGGATCGCGGGCCGGCAGCCTGGAGGTGGGGAAGGCGGCCGACGCGCAGATCCTCGACGTCCCCAATCACCGGCACCTCGCCTACCACTTCGGCGTCAACCATTGCCGGACCGTGATCAAACGCGGCCGGGTCGTGGTGGAAGACGGGCGCCTCGCCGGGCCGGGGCCGGGCTACCGGCCGGCCGGTTAGGACGCGACGCCTCCGGCGCGGCGCCGGGGGAATCGCCCAAGGCCCGGTGACACAGAGGTTTCGGCGGGATCCGTCCTTGACACCCTCCCTCGACCATCGTAGATTCCCGGCGATTCTCCGGCGCGCGGTCCGGCGCGTCCTGGCGGCATTGGGGAGCAGGTCCGGCGGCGAGGGGACGAGAGGGGATGGGACGATGCTTGCGAAACTGAGCCTGGAGGAATTCGCGGCGCGACTCGCCGCCCCGGCGCCGACGCCCGGCGGGGGGAGCGCTGCGGCGCTGGCGGGGGCGCTCTCCGCCGCGCTCCTGGCCATGGTCTGCGACCTGACCGTGGGCAAGAAGCGCTACCGGGAGCACGAGGAGGCGCTGCGGGCGATCCGGGAGCGCGCCGAGGGGCTGCGGAAGGACCTCCTGGTGCTGGTGGACAGGGACGCGCAGGCGTACGACGCCGTGATGGCGGCGCTTCGCCTGCCCGCCGGCAGCGAGGCCGAGAAAGGGGCCCGCGCCGCCGCCCTCTCCAGGGCGAACATCTTCGCGACGGAGACGCCGATGGCCACGGCGGACGCCTGCGCCGCGCTCATCGGCCTGGCGGTCGAGGTGGCCCACCGCGGGAACGCCAACGCCGTCAGCGACGCGGGCACGGCGGCCCTGCTGGCCTACGCGGGGCTCCGGGGCGGCGTCATGAACGTCCGGATCAACCTCAAGGGGATCGGCGACGAGGAGCGCGTGGCCAGGATCCGCGACCGGGTGCGCCGCCTCGAGGTGGAGGCCGAGAGGCGCCGCGAGGAGGCCCTCGCCGCGGTCGCCATCAGGATAGGCGGACGCTGAGAACCGGCCCCCCCTCAGACCATCCCTCGAGACGGTTGCGGGTGCAAAACTGTAATCGGCGGGGGTGAATCAGGTGCCGCATGGTGAAATACGCGTCCTTGGCCATAAAATCGCAGTTGACAACCCCCGGGTAGCACCGTATCAGGTAAGTCATCTTGCTCCGGTGGTTTATCCGTGTGCGCCTGCCCGTTCCACGTCACAGGGATCCACCGGGTAAGGGATCAGGTGAGGAACTGCCAGTATTGACTAGGGAAGCAAAAAAAGTGAGCGACCATCCGGCGCCTTTGCGACCCGGGGGCGCCTCTTCCCCTTTCGGGAGGTTCTCATGAGTCGAGGTAGCTACTTGCGATCTGTCCGTGGTGCCCTTCTCGCCGGATTGAGCCTTTCCCTCCTCCTGGCGATCCCGGCCGTTCTCAACTGGGCGGGCCGCGACGACGCCCGCCCCGCGAGCCCCGGGGACATCATGGACGCGAGGGTCGTGCAGCGCCATGCCCGGCAGTTCCGGCCGGCCGGCCACGCGCGGCTCGAGGGCCTCTCCCCGTTCGGGGAAGGCTTCCATCCGGCGCCCCGGGGCGCGGCGCGGGCCCGGGGCAGGGTGGAGACCGCCATCGGCTACATCGACATCAGGAATCCGCGCCGCCTGGCGAGCGTCCCGGCGGAGCTGAGGGCGGCGGGGCCTGGCGCCCGCAAGACCCCGAAGGGGGAGATGCAGGCCGGCCCGAACATCGTGCAGATCGACGCGGCGGCCCTCAAGAGCCTCGGCAGCGACCGGATCGTCCAGGAGGTGGAGCGCTTCGGCCGGATCCTGTCCGTCAGGCCGGACCGCGCCCTGCTGGTGCACGCGAAGGCGGCGGACCTGGACGCCCTGGCCGGCCTGCCGTTCGTGGAGGCGGTCGAGGCGCTGCGGCCGGCCTACAGGATCGATCCCAACATCGGCATCACGCCCTTCATCCAGAAGAACCGCGCCCTGAGCCGCGAGCTGGACCTCGCGGTGCAGATCTTCCCCGGGTCGGACTCGTCCGCCGCGCAGGAACGGCTGGCGAAGATCGCGGGCCGGGAGAACGTCAGCGTCTACGCCCTGGACGGGTCGGTGTTCCGCGTGAAGGCCGCCACGGGGCAGATCGCCGCCCTGGCCGGCGACCCGGACGTGGCCCTGGTGGAAGAGAACAAGGAGCTGATGCTCGCGAACTCCGAGGTGCCGACGATCATCATGCTCGGAAACACGGAGGAGAGCTTCAACGGCGCGCGGCCGTACCACGACCTGGGCGTCGACGGCGGCGGCGTCGTGAACTTCGTCTGCAGCAACAACCCGTCGATCACCTGCACCGACAACAGCGCCTGCACCCCGCCCGGCGTCTGCCGGAACCTGCGCATCAACAACGACACCTCCCCCGTGCCGCCGCAGATCGTGGCGGTGACCGACAACGGCATCTCCGTGGACGCCGTGCATTTCTCCCACACCTCGACCCAGTCGGCGTTCCTCGGGAACATCTTCGGGCGGTCGCACCGGAAGGTCCACGCCATCCAGAACGCGGGCGACAGCGGCACGAGCTGCGACGCGCTGCTGTCGGGGAGCAACACCCATGGCAACGTGGTCGCGGGGATCATCGCAGGGCACCCGGGCGAGCTCGGGTTCAGGTTCTCCAAGGCGATCGATCCGGCGGAGGGGGCGCCCCTCGACAACCTCAGCCTCGACGCCCTGGCGCGCGGCGCCCGCATCATCATGCAGGACGCCGCCGGCACCGACCGCTGCACGCTCAACGAGCTGGTGGAGGTGGGCGGGAACATCGTCCCGGGCCTGCTGATCGACCGGCTCAACACGGCGATCTGCCCGAAGACCGGGGGCATCGGCGTCTGCGCGGGCGCGAGCGGCGCCGGCGGCGGCGAGGAGGTCCACCTGCACGTGATGCCGTTCGGCGTCCCGTCCTTCGACAACGTCGTGAACAACCCGGACAACGGGACCTACCCGCTGGCGGCGCACCACCTCGACCTGTTCCTGGCCAACAACCAGGACTACATGGTGTTCAGCCCGGTCGGCAGCCAGGGCGGGGACCCGCAGGACCTCGGGAGCTTCCTGAAGTGGCCGGACCTGATCAACGGCACCGACGCCGACAACGATCCGAACTTCCCGCTGCCGCTGCAGATGCCGCCCCCGGCCACGGCCAAGAACACGGTCACGGTCGGGGCGACGCTGGACGACATCTGGACGGTCTTCGGGGACTTCAACCAGGAGGAGAACGACTACAACATCACCTCGAAGGGGCCGGCGACGGAGGCGTCGCTGCGCACGGCGCCGCTTTTGATGGCGGTCGGCGTGGACGGGTCCGGCCTGTTCGGCTACCCGCTGTTCCAGGCGGCCGCGACCAACCGCAGCCGGGACAACGACAACCTCGACCCGGTCGAGAACGAGATCGACGACCAGAACAGCGGGACCTCCTTCGCGGCCGGCTACGCCACCGCCGCCGGCGCGGTCGTCCGCGACTACCTCGCCCAGGGCTTCTACCCGACCGGGACCCGCATCGCCGCCGACCGGATGCCGAGGGTCTCCGGGTCGCTGGTCCGGGCCGCCCTGGTGGCGAGCGCCAACTTCCTGGAGAACTTCTCCGAGCCGCAGGGGACGAACAGCAACGACCGCCTGATCGCGAACTCGCGCGGCGGCAACCTCGGTACCGTCTCCGGGGACGTCGTTGGCGTGATGGGCAACAGCGTCCAGGGGTACGGCCGCATCGTCCTCGACCAGGTCCTGCCGCTCTCGAACTATCCTCCGACCAGGGGGGTCGGCGGGCCCAACACCGTCGAGTACCCGGCGGCCGGGCTGCTGATTTACGACTCGCTGGGCGCCGCGGACCCGGACCCCGGCGTCCCCAGGGTCATCACGGACAGCGGCCCCGCCTTCGTGAAGACCTTCACGGTCGACGGGGTGAACGCGACGCGCATCACGGGCCGCAATCCATCCCTTCCCGCCGCCACGACGCGCGTCATCGAGGCCGGGCAGATCCGCATCGCCGTGTCGTGGACCGACCCGCCGAGCGATGCCGGCAGCGTCGGGACGCTGATCAACGACGTCGACCTCGAGGTCCAGTCGCCGGGCAGCGACAACGTCCTCGACACGGCCGACGACGAGTTCTACGACGGGAACAACTACATCCTGGGCCAGCCGCTGCCCGTGGGGCAGTGGTCGCAGAAACGGGGCGTGGGCTCGACGGCGACCCGCGATCGGAGGAACAACATCGAGGCGGTCCACCTCTCCTCCTTCGTCTCGGCCACCGTGCCCAACCAGCTGGTGACCGGAACCTGGAGGGTGCGCGTGATGAGGGGCGCGGGAGGCGCGCTGCCGGGCCAGATCGACAGGATCGACGGGCCGAACGAGGACGGCGACGGCAACGGCCGCCTCAAGACCGGCACGTGCAGCGGCAATGTGAACCGGATCTGCGTCAACAACGCCCAGTGCGCCGGGTTCGGCACCTGCACCGTCGCCAGCGGCGCCCTCGAGGACAGCGATGGCGACGGCCTCCTGGACCTGGGCGGCCAGCCGTTCGCCCTGGTGGTCTCCGGGCCGGTCCTCGGGAGCGGCAGCCAGACCTGGAACGGCTCCTCGCACCCTCTCCCCGGGAGCCTGGCCCGCTTCGAGAAGTACCAGTACAGCTGCTCCGACCTGGTGCGCGCCACGGTCTTCGACCCGGACGGCACGGCGGCGGGCGTCAGGGACGGGGCGGTCTTCCAGGTGCTCGATGCCTCCGGCGCCGTGCTCGACGAGGAGCGCAACTTCGTGTTCGCCGAGGCGTCGTTCTCCGGGAGCCGCGCCTTCCGGTCCCCCGGCATCCCCGCGCGCCGTGGCAACCCGCCGTCGCGCAACAACGGCGTCCTCGAGGGGAACACCGGGCAGACCCTCTTGTTGTCGTATCCTGACACCCCGCGCAACGCCGAGACCCGGGCCGTCTTCCGCTGCAGCCCGAACATCATCCAGGAGGCCCTGACGGTCAACGGCAGGAGCGACCGGACCTCCCTGGTCGTCGGAGGCTGCGACGGCGACGAGTTCCTCGACGCCGACGAGATGCTGACCTACTCGATCGCCATCGGCAACTTCGAGAGAGCGGACGATCTCAACGACGTCGTGGCGACGCTGACGCCCACGGGCCCCGGCGCCGGAGCGATCGAGGTGCTCGACTCCCCCAAGAACATCGGGCGCATTCCGGGCGGGCAGGGGACCGGGATCACCTTCACTCTGCACGTCGATCCCGCGGCCGCCAACGCCCTGGCCGTGAACGACCGCGTCGTGAACCTGGAGCTGAAACTCGACGGGTCGGCCCGCGGCGTGGACCTGTCGGACGCGATGTTCACCTTCACCCACGTGATCAACGCCGACCGGGACGTCCGGCACTATTCGACCGATCATCCGACGGGCGGCCTCGAGGTGCGCGACTACAACAGGAACCTGCAAATCGACCGGCCCGACGTCCTCGACCCGTTCAAGCTGGTCTTCTGGCCCGACGAGGCCCTGACGTTCGACACCCTGTTCACGGCGGGCACCGCGTCCGGACTCATCAGCAACACCCTGGGAGAGGACCTGGACAACGACGGCATCCTGGACCAGGGGGAGGACACCAACTTCAACGGCGTCCTGGACCGCGGCATCCTCAACGTCTGCATCGGCGGGACGCAGGAAGGGAAGAGGTGCACCACGAACGCCGACTGCGCCGGCACAGGCGCGGTCTGCGGCAACCGCGTCCCCTGGAACTTCGACACGAACAGCGGCGGCTGGTACCCCCTGCGGTCGTCCTTCAGCAAGCCGGGAGGAGTCGGCCAGGCGACGCTGCTGTGGGAGTACAAGGGGGGCGGGATCTGCTCCGGCGGTCCCACTCCCGGCAGGCGCTGCCGCCTGAACAGCGACTGCGGCGGCGGCGGGGGGAAGTGCGACATCTATCTCGGGCAGTGCGGCTTCCAGACGGCCCTCGCCGACAACGACTCATCCGAGGGGTTCCAGAACGGCGGGGCGGGTATCTGGCACACGGGCGACACCAACCCCGCGACGCCGCTTTTCAACGCCGCCGCCTGCGACACCTACCCGTACCCGACCGACCCGACGACGCCGGGGTTCACGGAGATCATCTTCGAGGTCCTGCACTCGCCGATCGTCCAGAAGGTCAACCAGGTGCCCGACGCACGCGGCTTCCCCTGGACCGTGGAGTTCCAGCGCGTCGGGTTCAACATGAACATCCAGACGGCGGACTACGCGGGCGGCTCCTTCGACCTGGACAACGACATCGACAGCGACGCGCGGAACTGCCTCGTCTGCCAGTACCTCTACACGCGCTTCCCCGACATCTACGCGCTCGTGGCGTTCAACTCCTACAGCCACGGGATCGACCCGGTCAGCAACGTGCCCCAGAGGACGTTCGGGGACCTGGACGATCCCAACGACTCGGTGGCCGGCCAGAGCAAGGTCTCGGGCGATGAGACCGGGTTCAGCGGCTTCACCGGCGTGATCAACCCCAACAGCAGCAGCCCGATCCCGGAGGCCGCCCCGGATTTCCTGCCGTACCCGATTAGGGACGCCGCCGTGCCCGGGATCTGTGACGGCGGCTCCGCGCCGGGAAGCGCCTGCTCGTCCGCCTTGCCCACCTGCCCGGGCGTCGGCGCCGTCTGCCGGCTCGAGGCCAACACCGTCGCCGGTCCGGAGCGCAACTTCGACATCGTCCTCCTGGAGCACGAGGACGGGATCGTCTACCTGAGCCTCGGCCCCGGCCAGGGCGAGCCGCTGGGGGCCTTCTCGCCGGGCCCGGCACACAACCGCTGGCAGCTCGGCCTCGGCTTCTGGGTGCAGGAGACCCTCGCCGAGGACGTGGACTACGGGATCGGCTTCGACGATCCGGTCCTGGAGTGGGACGAATGGCATCCGCTGGACGACGGGTCCGCCGGGACGAACAACGTGGCCTGCAGCCGCTTCGGCGTCAACACCCCGCAGCAGTGCGCCACGCTGGTGGTCGATCGCCTCAACATCTACGAGTGCAACGAGTCGGTCCAGGTCACCGTCCAGGACCGGCGCCGCGCCGCGGCTCCCAGCGTCACCGTCTTCGCCGTGAGCGACTCGGACAACAACCCCGTCGGGACCGGCGTCACCGTGGCGCGGCACCCGCGTAAGTCGTTCGCTCTGCCGGCGGTCCCCGGCGAGCCGGGGCTGTTCCAGGGAATGGTCACGATCGGGACGCTGTTCGACAACCCTAACTTGTTGTTCACCAACCCGACGAACGACACGACGATGACCTTCTACTACCTGGATCCCGAGTGCGACGGGGACAACGACGGCACGGAGGGGGAGACCAGCTTCGACAACCTCGACAACGACGACATCGCCGCGCCCCCGGCCGGGACGGACAACTGCCGCTTCCTGTACAACCCGCTGCAGGAGGACGGCGACGGCGACGGGGTCGGGACGCTGTGCGACAACTGCCCCGGCATCAACAACCCGACGCAGGCCGACTCGGACGCCGACGGCGTCGGCGATCCCTGCGATCTGGATGACATCGATTTCGACGGCCAGGTCAACGCCGACGACAACTGCCCCGATGTCTACAACCCGTCGCAGACCCCGGCCGGCGGCCAGTCGGAAAATGGTATCGCCTGCGACCAGAGCCCCGGCGACCGCGACGGCGACGGGCGTTCGGATCGCGACGACAACTGCGTCCGCACCGCCAACGCGACCCAGCAGGACCGCGACGGCGACCTGATCGGGGACGCCTGCGACGGCGACTGTCTCAATCCTCGCCCGGCGGATCTTCCCACGGGGTCGTGCAATCGCACCGAGGCCGTCTGCGATGAGAATCCCGCGACCACGATCCCGCCGTGTCCCAACGCTGGCACCTGCCAGCAGGATCCCTCCAGGCTCTGCACGTCCAGCACCCCGCAGTGCACCTGCGTGAACCTGACCGCGCAGACCTGCCTCCGCCAGGGCGTGATCAACGACGGGTCGTGCGGCACGGTGGGGGACGACGTCGATGGCGACAGCGTCACCGACGCCGTCGACAACTGCCCGAACCAGGCCAACCCGGCGGTGATCCCCGGGACCGAGCGCCAGGCCGACGTCGACTCGGACGGCCGCGGCGACGTCTGCGACCCGCAGCAGACGGTGGACGACAACAACGACGGCATCCCGGACGACGCGCTCACCTTCACGACCGTCATCTCCTGCAAGAAGCTGCCGCTTGGGAGCCTGACCGTGCTGTCCGTCGCCGTCCGGGACACGAACGGCGACCTCGACACCTTCGCCGACGAGGGGGAGATCGTCAGGATGACCCTGAACGTCCAGAACAGCAGCCCGTTCGCGATCAGCGGGGTGAACCTGATCCTGAGCACCAGCGACACGCGGGACATCCCCTGCATCACCAGGGCGACCGTGCAGGTCCCTCCCCTCGCCGCGGGCGGCTCCTTCGACACCGCCACTCTCGGGAGCCCG
>JACQNT010000131.1 GCA_016202915.1 Acidobacteriota bacterium | reverse complement strand
TGGCGGCGCTGACCGGCGATCAGCAGGCGGCGCTCTTCGGCCTCCGCTGCCGCCGGCCCGGGGACATCTCGATCAACTACGGTTCGGGGGCGTTCGTTCTCCGGAACGTCGGCTCCCGGCCGGCCCGGGTCGCGGGCCTGCTCACGACTCTCCTCGCCTCCTGGCGCGTCGGTCCGTCCGGCGGCCGCGGGGTGGCGGCCCGGTACGCCGTCGAGGGAACGGTGAACGCGGCCGCGACCGCCCTCGAGTGGGCGCAGAGGCTCCTCGGCATCCGCGTCCGGACGAAGAACCTCGATCGCTACCTCGGCCCGCCGCGGAGCATCTCCCGGCGGGTTCATTTCCTGCCGGCCGTCGCCGGGGTCGGCGCGCCGCGCTGGGATCCCGCGGCGCGCCCGCGGTTCGCGGGCGACGTGCGAGGCGCCTCCTCGCGCGACCTGATGCAGGCGGTCGTCGAGTCGATCGCCTTGCGCTGCGCCGAGATCATCCGCGCCGCGCCCCCGGCGGCCGGCGGGCGGGGCCGGCCCTCGAGGATCGGCGCGCCGGTGTTCGTCGCTGGAGGGCTCACGCGGTGCGAGTCCCTCCTCCAGGCCCAGGCGGACCTGCTGCAGCGACCGATCGTCGTGCACGGTTTCGCCGACGCCACCGGCCTCGGCGCGGCGCTCCTCTCCGGGCCCGCCCCGGCGGGGGCGCGTCCCGCGGGCCGCGAACGGCGGGGGAGACGCGCCATGGAAGGGCGCGTCATCCGCCCGAGGCTCTCGGCTGATGAGGCCGAAATGCGCTACCGCTCCTGGGAGAGGGCGGTCTACGGGCCCGCCTTGCGGCCGGGCTGAGGAGGATCCCCGGAGGCAGCGGAGAGGTGGGGGCGGACCGCCTGCTCGAAGGCGGCGCCCGGGTAGGCTCCCCAGAAGATCTGCGCCACCTTGCCCCCCCGGTCCACCAGGAAGGAGATCGGCTGGACCGGCGCGCTGCCGTAGTCCCGGTACATCTTGAGGTCGGCCATCAGGACGGGATACGGGACCCGGAAGATCCGCAGGAACTTCTCCAGCAGCTGCTCCCGGTCCTCCGCCATGACCAGGCGGTCGGTGTTGATCCCGAGGACGACCAGGCCCCGGTCCTTGTAGAGGTTGTACAGCTTGATCAGGTCCGGAGTCTCCGTGCGACAGGGGAGGCAGGCGGAGAACCAGAAATTGAGCAGCACCACCTTGCCGCGGAATCCCGAGAGGCTCACGGCGCGCCCTTCGAGGTC
Source organism: Acidobacteriota bacterium (assembly GCA_016202915.1). GTDB lineage: Bacteria > Acidobacteriota > Polarisedimenticolia > Gp22-AA2 > Gp22-AA2 > JACQNT01. The sequence continues at coordinate 2,851 of JACQNT010000131.1, read as the reverse complement.
CTTGAGGGTGAACGGCGGGGCCGGCCTTCCGAGGTAGCGCTCGAAGAACTTCGCCCTGAATTCGCCGCGCTGCCCGGGGCCGGGCGACGCGCTCCAGTGGGCGGGGGACGGGGCCCCGGCGGCGGCCAGCGCCCCGAGGGCGGCCAGCAGGAGCGGCGCCATCCGGGCGGGGGGGCGGCTCATGACGCCGCGGCCTCCTTGAGGCGGGCGGTGACGAAGCCGCGCTCCAGGAAGGCGAGGAACCAGCCGGCGCGCGGCCCCTTCGTCCGGCCGAGGAAGGCTCGGTAGATCGCCTCGAAGGCCGCGGTGCCCTTCTCGAGCCCGGCCTCGTTCGCCACGGCGTAGATGAGCTCGTGGATCTCCTCCCCCGTCATCTCCGGCCGGAGGGCCGCTGCCAGGAGGGCGAGGAACCGGCGCTGCCCCGGCTGCAGGCCGCGCGCCTCGGGAGGCAGGCTGCGCTGCACAGAGAACTTCACCTCCGGCGGCGCGAACTCGCGCAGCCAGCGGATCGCGTACCCGGCCCTCTCCTTGAGCGCGGCGGGATCGTCCACGGCATAACCGTTGCGGCGCAGGATGACGACCGCCTGGTCGAGGTCGAAGTCGGCCATCTGGACGACGTTGACCAGGTGCTTGAACGGCACTCCGACCGGGGTGAACTGGTCGGCGCCCGCCAGCTGCAGGGCGCGGGCGTCGCGTCCCGCCGCGGCGGCATCGTCGAACTCGTCCACGAGAGACAGGAGCGGCAGGCCGGGATCGAACCCGATCGAGCGCATCGGCCGCGTCTTGACGACGAGGTACCGCAGCACCTCGGGCGGCAGGACCTCGAGCATGCGGTGCACCGACAGGACGTTCCCCTTGCTCTTCGACATGTCGCCCATCCCCTTGAAGGAGATCCACTCGTAGGTCACGGGGAAGGGCGGCGGCGCGTTGAACACCTCGCGGCAGATCCGGGCGCCGGTGTCGTACGAGCCGCCGCGCGTGGCGTGATCCTTGCCGAACGGCTCGACCGTGACCGGGATGCGCGCCCAGCGCGCCGGCCAGTCGACGCGCCAGGTGAGCTTGCCGCCGCCGCGCATCGACGCGATCCCGCGCCCGCCGCAGGGACAGGAGTAGTCCACCGTCTCGGCGCTCTCCGAGAAGCCGGTCACGCTCGTCTCCGTCATCCTGCCGCAGGCCTGGCAGATCGGGTTGAACGGGCTCCAGTCGCCCTCGACCTGGCGCCCGGTGCACTCCAGCAGGATCCTCGCGATCAGGTCCCTCGCCTTGAGGGCCTGGATGATCTGCGGGACGAGCAGCCCCGACTTGTACATCCTGTCGGCGCGGTAGACCTTGACCTGGATCCGCATCCTCTCGAGGGAGCGCAGGAACGGCTCGAGGAAATGATCGGCGTAGGAGGCGTGCCCGCCGCACGGGCAGGGGATCTCGGAGAGGGGCCTGCCGATCTGCTCCCGGTACACGGCGGCGTCGAGGAAGGGATAGACCTTGCGCAGCGGGTCGAAGCTGTCGGCGACGTAGCCGAGGACGGCCTGCGCGCCGCGTTCCCGGAGGGCGCGATGCACGACGTCCGCGGTGATCACCTCGCGCAGGTTGCCGATGTGGATCTCGCCGGAGGGCGAGATGCCGGTCGAGATCTCGTGCGGCCCGGGGACCTGCAGGATCGCGCCGGCGATCTCGTCCGCCCAGTGCTTCTCGCGCACGTGAACCACCGCTCACCCTCCCCCGTCCCGGCGGCCCGCCGCCACGAAGTGGAAGCGGACCCGCACCGCGTCGTCCAGGACCATCCAGAGGAAGCGCGGGATCGGGATGCCGTGGTCCGAGAGCTTCAGATCGAGCTCCCCTTCCGCCGTGAGGGAGCCGGTATCATACCGGATCGCCACCGGGAAGAGGATCGAGCGTTCGACGCCGTGCAGCCGCAGAGTCCCCTCCACGAGCGCCCGGCGCCCGGCGCCGGGCGCGAGCGGCCGCTCCGATCCCGCCGATCCGTCGCCCGCCAGCCGGATCGACGTCGACTGGAAAACGATGTCGGGAAATCGTTCCACCTCGAGGCAGGACTTCCTCATCTTGCGATCGCGGAGGCCGTTCCCGGTCGCCAGGGAGGCGGCCCTTACTTGAAGACGGACGGCGGACCGATCCGGACTCCCCGGATCGAAGACGACCTCCCCTGAGAACTCCCCCACCGTCCCCTCGATCGTCTCGCCCGGCCGGCTGATGGTGAACCCCAGCACGCTTCGGGCCGGGTCGATGCGCATGGACGGCGGGGCCTCATCCGCGGCGAGGGCCAGGAGAGCCACGGCGGCGGCCAGGAGACGGATCATCCGCGGCCTCCCCGGGGGATGAACCGTCCCTTGCCGCTCATCGCCCCGGCGTACTCGGGGCGGGCCAGGAGCGCCGCCTCCTCCGAGCGCACCCGGAAGCAGAGCAGCGGCGTGAAGAGGATCGCCGCCGCCAGGGCCGTCAGCCAGGCGCCGCCGGCGAGCGGCAGGGCCAGGATCTCGCCGATCACGGCGACGTAGTTGGGGTGGCGGACGTGGCGGTACGGTCCGGTCACAACCACCCGGAGCGCGCGCGGCAGCACGACCTTCATCGTCCACGCTTCGCGCAGGTGGAGGACCGCCCACGCCTTCAGGACCTTGGATGCGCCGAACAGGAGGATCATCGCCAGGACGAGCACCCGCCCCGGCGAGCGCTTCGCCAGGAGATGCTCGAGGATGGCGGCGGGGAAGACCAGGGAGTACGCCGGCACCATGAATCTGAAAGTCCATGGGGCGACCTCTTCAGCTCCTTCCCCGAGAAGGCGCGCCTCGTTGCGCGCCGCCAGGGCGCGCTCCAGGAGAGCGAGGATGACGGCGGC
>JACQNT010000129.1 GCA_016202915.1 Acidobacteriota bacterium | reverse complement strand
CCGGCGGGTTCCCCTGCTCGAGATCCCGCCGCGCTGCGACTGCGGCGCATTGCTCCGGCCGGACGTCGTCTGGTTCGGCGAGCTGTTGCCGGAGCGGGAGATGGCGGAGGCGACGGAGGCCTCCCGGCGAGCCGAGCTTTTGCTCGTCATCGGGACCTCGGCCCTGGTGTATCCTGCGGCGTCGTTGCCCGAGATCGCGAAACGGCATGGCGCCTGCCTCGTCGAGATCAACGTCGAGCCGACGCCTCTGTCCTCGCTGGCCGACGAGGTGATCCAGGGCCCGGCGGGGGCGGTCCTTCCGGACCTGCTCGGGACCGGGCCGGGTTAGCGCCATCCGCGACATCGAACCGGGCGGCGCCGGAGCATCCATGAGAGGCCTGTACCTCGACTGCTTTTCCGGGATCAGCGGGGACATGCTCCTCGGGGCCCTGGTGGACCTGGGGGTCGAGGCCGGCTACCTGCGCTCGCAGCTCAGGAAGCTTCCTCTCACGGGCTACCGCCTCTCCGCGTCGCGCGTGACCCGCGCGCGCCTCCGCGGCACCAAGGTGGACGTCGAGATCGCGGCACGCCGGGCGCCGCAGCGCGGGATCCGGGAGATTCGCGCCGTCGTGGAGAGGAGCAGGCTGTCTCCGACCGTGCGCGAGCGGGCGATGGCGGCCTTCAACGCGCTCGTCGACGCCGAGGCCCGGGTCCACCGTGTCCCCAGGGAGAGGGTGCACCTGCACGAGGCGGGGGCGACCGACGCCATTGTGGACATCGTCGGCGCCATGATCGGCCTCGAGAGGCTCGGCTGGCCCCGCGTCGTCTGCTCCCCTCTGCACGTCGGGCGCGGCATGGTGACGATGGAGCACGGGACCTTCCCGGTCCCCGGACCCGCCACGGCCGAGCTCCTGAAGGGGAAGCCCTGCTACGCGACGCACGTGGAGGGCGAGCTGGTCACGCCGACCGGCGCCGCCCTGGCGGTGACCCTGGCGAGCGATTTCGGCCCCCTCCCCTCGATGCGCCTGCAGAAGGTCGGCTACGGGGCGGGATCGCGGCAGTTCGACGGCCACCCGAACCTGCTTCGGGCGCTGTACGGCGATCTCCTCGACGACGGGGCGATCCGCGAGACGGTCCTGGTCCTGGAGACGACGATCGACGACATGAACCCGCAGCTCTACGGCCACCTCATGGACCGCCTGTTCGCGGCGGGGGCGCTGGAGGTCTTCTACACGCCGATCCAGATGAAGAAGAACCGTCCCGGGACGCTGGCGACGGTGATCTGTCCCGAGGCGGTGCTGGAGGAAGTCACCTCCGTCATCTTCCGGGAGACCACGACGATCGGCTTCCGCTACCTGCCGATGGGCCGGATCGAGATGGGCCGCCGCACCGAGACCGTGAGGACCCCCTACGGTCCTGTGCGCATGAAGGTTTCCTGCCACGGCGGAGAGGTGATGCAGGCCACCCCGGAGTACGAGGACTGTCGCCGGGCGGCCCTCACGGCGGGCGTGCCCCTGAAGGAGGTCCAGCGGATCGCCGCGGCCCTGTTTCCCCGAATGAGCGGCAATCTCCAGGGTGCGGGCAGGGGCGCCGCCCGGGGCGGCCGGCGCGCGCGCCCTGGACGGCCTCGCCGGGCAGGGGCGCGGAGACGCCGGTGATCTACGACAAGGCGAAGGCGGGGCGGCTGCTGCGCGTCGTCCTCGAAGTGACGGAGGGGGCGCTCGATCTCACCACCCGGCCGGGCGGCGAGCCGAGCCTGCGGTCGCCGGCGCTGGAGGCGGAGAAGACAATGCGCGGGCTGGCGGCGAAGGGGGACGTGGACGGCATGTACCACGAGTACCTGCGCCTGGTGCAGGGGGGAGTGATGCTCCGCACCCTCGAGCGCCACCATCACAAGAGCTTCGAGTCGGAGCTGTACCACTTCGTCAAGATCTACCTGGAGCCCGAGTGAACCGCAGGTTCTACATCACGACCCCCATCTACTACGTCAACGACGTGCCGCACATCGGCCACACCTACACGACCGTGGTGGCCGACGTCATCGCCCGCTTCCACCGGATGGGCGGGCGGGAGGTCTTCTTCCTGACCGGCACCGACGAGCACGGCCAGCACGTGGAGCGCGCCGCCCAGGCCAAGGGACTCAAGCCGATCGAGCTCGCCGACCGGATGGTCGAGCGCTTCCGGGGCCTCTGGCGCACGTTCGGGATCAGCAACAACGACTTCATCCGGACCACCGAGGAACGCCACCGTCGCGGCGTCGAGAAGCTGTACCAGAAGATCGTGGCGAAGGGAGACATCTACAAAGACGCCTACAAGGGATGGTACTGCACCTCCTGCGAGTCGTTCTTCCCGGAGAAACAGATCGTTGACGGCCGCTGCCCCGACCAGGGACACAAGGTCGAGTGGACCGAGGAGGAGTCGTACTTCTTCCGGCTGTCCAGGTACCAGGAGCCGCTCCTGAAGCACTACGCCGAGCACCCCGACTTCGTGTTCCCCGAGTCGCGGCGCAACGAAGTGGTGTCGTTCGTCGAGTCGGGCCTGCGCGATCTCTCGATCAGCCGCAGCAGCTTCTCCTGGGGCATCCCGCTGCCGGGCGACCCCAGGCACGTCTTCTATGTCTGGTTCGACGCGCTGAGCAACTACATCACCGCGCTCGGCTCCGGCTCGGACCGCAAGCTGTACGCCCGCTTCTGGCCGGCGGACATGCACCTCGTCGGCAAGGACATCCTGCGCTTCCACGCCGTCTACTGGCCGGCTTTCCTGATGTCGGCCGGCGAGCCCCTGCCGCGCCGGGTCGTGGCCCACGGGTGGTGGCTGCGCGACGCCCTCAAGATCTCCAAGTCGCGCGGCGGCACGGTCGATCCGATCCCGCTCGTCGAAGCGTTCGGCGTCGACGCCGTGCGCTACTTCCTGATGCGCGACATGGTGTTCGGGCTGGACTCCAGTTACTCCGACGAGGCGTTCATCGACCGGGTGAACTCGGATCTCGCCAACGACCTGGGGAACCTGATCAGCCGCACTCTGAAGATGATCGAGGACTACTGCGGCGGGAAGATCCCAAAGGCCGACCCGCGCTTCCGCGAGGACGAGCCGCTGAAGGGGGCGGCGCGGGACGCCTGGAGCGCCTTCGGCACGGACTTCGAGAACCTCGATTTCAGCGGCGGGATCGGCCGGGTGTGGGACTTCGTCGGCATGCTGAACCGCTTCATCGTGCAGAACGAGCCGTGGAAGCTGGCGCAGGATCCGGGCCGGCGCTGGGCCGTGGAATCGGTCCTGTACGCCGCCGCCGAGGGGCTGCGGATCGTCGGCATTCTGATCGCGCCGGTGATGCCGCGGGCGGCCGCGGAACTGTGGAGACGCCTGGGTGTTCATGGAGACGTGAGCGCCGCCAGCCTGGAGCACTTCTCCTGGGGCGAGCTGAAGCCTGGACGCACGATCGAACGCGGCGACGCCCTCTTCCCGCGCATCGACAAGGCCGCCTACCTCAAAGGGGCGGAGAGCGCAAAGCCACCCGCCGGGCCGCCGCCATCGGCCCCCGCAACGGCCGGGGCGCCGGCCGCACCCGCTGGCGCAGCGCCCCCCCAAGCCGCCGCGCGCGAGGCCGGGGCTCCGCCCGAGATCGCCATCGACGAGTTCGCCCGCATCGACCTCAGGACCGCCCGGATCATCTCCGCCGAGAGGGTGCAGGGGGCCGACAAACTCATCAGGATGACCGTTGACATCGGCGCCGAGACCCGCACCATCGTCGCCGGCATCGCCACCCGGTACACGCCCGAGTCGCTCGTCGGGAAGACGATCGTCGTGGTCGCGAACCTGAAGCCTGCGAAGCTGCGGGGGGTGCTCTCGCAGGGGATGCTCCTGGCCGCTTCGGACGCCTCCGGGCAGCCGTACATCCTGACGACCGAGGAGGCGGTCCCCCCCGGCTGGAAGGTGAAGTAGCCGGGTCCTGCCGGCGGATCGGCCGGCGACGCGGCCCGGGGAGCGCGCGCCCCTGTACAGCGACAGCCACGCCCATCTGACCCTCGATCCTTTCGATCCCGACCGCGAGGAGGTCCTCGCGCGGGCGCGGGCCGCCGGGGTCGCCCGCATCGTCACCATCTCCTCCTACATCGGCGACACCGGGCGCTGCGCCGACCTGGCGGCGCGGCACGATTTTCTCAGCTTCACCGCGGGAGTCCACCCGCATGAGGCCAGGCACTGGACTCCGGAGGTGGCGGGCGCCATCCGCGACGCGGCCCGGCGCCCGAAGGCCGTGGCGATCGGCGAGATCGGCCTCGACTACCACTACGACCTGTCGCCCCGGGAGGTCCAGCGGGCGGTCTTCCGCGAGCAGGTCCTCATGGCGCGCGAGCTGCGCCTGCCTGTCGTGATCCACACGCGCGAGGCGTGGCCCGATACCCTGGCGATCCTTCGGGAGGAGCGGGCCTCGG
>JACQNT010000136.1 GCA_016202915.1 Acidobacteriota bacterium | reverse complement strand
TCGAGCCCCGGACGTCCTCCGAGAAGGCGTGCGGCGGCGGCATCCCGCTCCGGGGTCTCGACCACTTCCCGTTCCTCGACGACCCGCGCCTTCCCGGCAAGGCGGTCCGCGGCTGCCTGGTGATCTCTCCTTCCGGGCGCGAGGCGGAGTTCCCCCTCTTCGATCCCCTCTACGTCTTCAGCCGGGCCGATCTGCACACCTTCCTCCTCGATCGCGCCCTCGCGGCCGGCGTCCGCGTGGCGCGCACCCGGGTCCTCTCCTTCCGCAAGGAACCCGCCGCCGGGGGCTGGACCCTGAGGACGGCCGACCCCGACGGCGCCGGCGGGCGGGAAGACGCCCGCGGCCCGTTCGGCTTCCTGGTCGCGGCCGACGGGGTCGCGGGAGGGTGCCGCCGGCGCCTTCTGGGCGCCCCGGCGCGGGAGGAGGTGTCGCAGGGGATCGGCTACTACATGCCCGGCCTCTCGGAGGATCGGATCACCCTCAAGTTCTACGCCGGCCTGCACGGCTACCTCTGGGTGTTCCCGCGCCCCGATCACTCCTCCGCCGGGATCTGCGCCACCCTGGCGGCCCTCCCGGCGGCGGAGCTGAAGAGGCTGATGGACGGCTTCCTCGGCGAGCGGTACGGCGGCGATCTCCTGGCCCGGTCGGAGCGCTACGCCGCCCTGATCCCCGCCGCCCCCCGCGATCCCGGACGGGAGCCGGTGCAGGGGGACGGCTGGGCGCTCGTCGGCGACGCCGGGCGCTTCGTGGACCCCCTGACGCGCGAGGGGATCTATTACGCCATGCTGTCGGGCGAGATGCTGGCCGCGGCGATCGCGGCCGGGCGGCCGGAGAGATACGCCGGGGACTGGTCGCGCCGCTGCGCGCGCGAGCTGTCCTGGGCGGCGCGCCACGGCAACGGGTTCTTCGACACGCGCTTCATCGAGCGCCTGGTGACGCTCTGCCGCCTGAGCCCGGCGGTGGCGCGGGTGCTGTCCGACCTGATCGCAGGCCGGCAGGCGTACCGCAGCCTGAAAGGGCGCCTCCTGCTGAGCCTGCCCGCCACGGCCTGGCAGGCGGCCGCCCGGATCAGGTCCGCTCGTGGCAATTGAAGCAACGGTCGTTCAGGGGATGGTTCCTGCCCCGCGGCTGCGTCCCCAGGGGCCCGTGGCAGGAAAGGCACTGGGGCGCTTCGACGCTCTTCAAGTGGCCGGGGTCGGCGGGGATGGGCGGCTTCCGCTGCCGCAGGGTGTAGGCGACCAGGCAGGCCGAGAACCCCAGGGCCACCACGAGCGCGATCGCCAGAACGGCGTTCCGGCCTCCGCCGCCCGCCTCCACCGGGGATCGGCCGGAGTCCCGCATCACCCCGGCCGGCCGGAGCTCACCGCCTGTCGAGGCGGCGCTTCTGGACGTTGGTCGAGATCTTCTCCGTCGCGAGGACCCTGCCCTGCAGGAAGGCCTCCTCGGCGATCGCCACGACGCAGGCCCGGATGTCGCCCCGCATCCGGCCGGTCGGCCTGAGCTCGAACTTCCGCGCCACCACGACCTTCCCCTCGATCGACCCCTCGACGATCAGGTTCTCCGCCGTGATCTCGCCGCGCACGGACGCCCTCGGCTCAATCACCACAGTCCCCGAGGTCAGGATGTTCCCTTCGATGCGGCCCCGCAGGCGGATGTTCCCCTCGGAGACGATGTCGCCGACCAGTGTGATGTCGCGGTCGACGAGCGTGAGGCCGTCCTCCGGGCCGCCGCCGTTCGGCCTGGCCGCGCGCGGGTCTTTGAATATCGGCATGCCGTGTCCCTTCGCGGGAACGATCGGGCCTGCGGGACGGCTGCGACGCGTGATGATAGCAGCCCGGGTCCGGCGGATCAACCGCGGCGCTTCGCCGCCGGGCCGCCGACCTCCTCGGCGTTCTCCAGCCGCGCGGCGCCGCGCGTCACCGACCGCACCCCCTCGCCGAGCGCCGCCAGGGCCGCTACAGGGACGCGGATCGACAGGATCGCCCGGCCGGAGTCCTCGTAGGTCGCGCCGGTGATCGTCCCCCCCAGGCGCGCCACTAGGTGGCGCAGCTCCCCGTCCCGCTCGACGGGGCCGACGATCCGACGCTCCGCCCGCGGCGTCTCCTCGATCCGATCGGCGCCCTCCAGTACGGAGCGGGCCGCGGCGCGGTAGGCGCGGGCGAGCCCTCCCTTCCCCAGCTTCGTACCGCCGAAAAAGCGCGTCACCACGACCAGGACGTTCTGCAACCCCGCGCCCTGGATCGCCTGCAGGATCGGCGGCCCCGCCGTCCCCGCCGGCTCGCCCGCGTCGTGGTCCCTCTCGCTCCCCCCGCGCTCCGCCGCCACGCGGAAAGCCCAGCAGTGGTGCGTCGCGTCCGGGAACTCGGAGGCGATGGCGTCGATGCCGGCGCGGGCCTCCGCGGCGTCGCGCGCCGGCCGGGTGGTGGCGATGAACCGGGAGCCCTGCACGCGCATTTCCATGCGCCGCGCCGACGCCAGCGTGCGGAACGTGTCGTTCATCAGGGGGACCTCCGGCCCGCGGGCCGGAAGTCTAGCAAGAAAGGCGAATCAGGTCTGGGTGCCTTCGGGCCACTGAAAGAAGCGGCCGTTCGAGAAGACGATATCGCAGTTGAAATCGACCGTGATGCCGCCGCCGCGCGAGGACGTCTGCGCGTCCTTCCCCAGACTGGTGATGGTGTACGTGGATCCGTTGGCCGTGGTGCCGGCCTCCCAGGTGGTGCTCCAGCCGTCCGCGTTGGGCGGGTCCTTGATGAAGTACGGGTCGATGATCGGCTTGAGGGCTGCCCAGGAGCCCATCCCCAGAGGATAGGCCGACGCGTCGACCGCGTACGCCTCCACCGCGGTGCTGATAGTGCGCAGATCGGACATGCTCCGCTTCTGCTTGCTCTTGTCGAGGGCGTTCAGGAGGTTCGGGATGGCGACCGCCGCGATGATGCCGATGATCGCCACGACGAT
>JACQNT010000128.1 GCA_016202915.1 Acidobacteriota bacterium | reverse complement strand
CCATCAGCAGCTCTTCCTTCAGGTTGTCGATCGAATGCTGGATGAGCTCCGACCGGTCGTAGGTCGTCACCAGCTCGACGCCAGGCGGCAGGGAGGGACGGACGCTGTCGATCTTCTCCTTCACGCGATCGATGACGTTCAGGGCGTTCTCGCCGTGCCGCATGACGACGATTCCGCCGACCGTGTCGCCCAGGCCGTCCAGGTCGACGACCCCGCGCCTGATGTCGGGGCCCAGCATCACGCGGGCCACGTCCCGCACCAGCACCGGGACGCCCCTGCCGTCGTTGCCGACGACGATCGACTCGAAGTCAGCGACCGAACGGGCGTAGCCGCGGCCGCGGACCATGTACTCCGCGCCCGAGAACTCGACCAGGAGGCCGCCGACGTCGTTGTTCCCCTGCCGGATCGCCTCGATCACCCGCTGCAGGGGGATGTTGAGCGCCAGGAGCGCGTTCGGGTCCACGTTGACTTGGTACTGCTTCTGGAACCCCCCGATGGAGGCGACCTCGGCGACCCCCGGGACGCTCTGCAGCCAGTAGCGCAGGTACCAGTCCTGGAATGACCGCAGCTCGGCGAGGTCGTGCCGGCCCGATCGATCCAGGAGCGCGTACTGATAGACCCAGCCGACGCCGGTGGCGTCGGGCCCCAGCTCCGTCCGGACCCCCTCGGGGAGGCGCGGCAGGATCTTGCTCAGGTACTCCAGGGTCCGGCTGCGGGCCCAGTAAAGGTCGGTCCCGTCCTGGAAGATGATGTACACGTAGGAGAAGCCGAAGTCGGAGAAGCCGCGGATCGCCTTCACCTTCGGGGCGCCCAGGAGGGCCGTGATGATGGGGTAGGTGACCTGGTCCTCGATGATGTCGGGGCTGCGGTCCCAGCGCGAGTAGACGATCACCTGCGTGTCGGAGAGATCGGGGATGGCGTCGAGCGGCACGTTCTGCATGGCGTAGACCGCCAGCGCCACCGCCACCGCCGTCAGGACGAGGACGATGAACTTGTTGCGGGCCGCGAAGTCGATGATTCTCTCGACCATCAGTGCCGGTGCTCCTGCGCGGGCTTCGGAGCGGCGGCCGCCTCGAGAGCCGCCTTCAGCTTTGATTCGGAGTCGACCAGGAAATTGCCGGAGGTGACGACGGTCTCACCCTCGGAGAGACCCTCCAGGATCTCCACGACGTCGGGAAGGCGAAGACCGATCCTCACCTCACGGGGCTCGAAGTAACCGTCCCCCTGGGCCACGAAGACGATGTCCCTCGACCCGGACGACAGGACGGCGGTGACCGGCACGCCGATCCGCTCGCCCAGATCGCTCTGGATCTCCACCTGGGCATACATCTCGGGCTTCAGTTCGAGGCCCGGGTTGGCGAACTCCAGGCGCACCTGCACCGTCCTCGTGGCCGCCTCAAGGACCGGGTAGATCAGCCCCACGCGCCCCCGGTAGGTCTTGCCGGGAAGATAGGAGGGGGTCATGCTGGCGGCCTGGCCCACCCTGACGAACGGGAGCTCGTACTCGTAGACGGACGCCAGCGCCCAGACCAGGGAGAGGTCGGCGATTTCCAGCAGGGTCATGTCCGAGTTGATCTTCTCTCCGTGGGTCACGTTCCTCCGCAGGACGTAACCGGAGATCGGCGAGAAGAGAGTGACGGTCCGGGAGGCCGTGCGGGTCTTCGCGAGGTGCTCGATCTGCCCCGGCGTGAGGTCGAAGAGGAGGAGGCGCCGCCGGGCGCTCTCCACCAGCGCTTCACCACCCCTGGTCATTTCCGGGAGCGCGCCCGCCGCCGCGTCGCCCTGCGCCCTGAGCGCCAGGAGGTACTCCTCCTGGGTCGCCAGGAGCTCGGGGCTGTAGATGCTCAGCAGGGGCTGCCCCTTCCGGACCTTTTCGCCCGTGGCGTTGACGTACAGCCTCTCCACCCACCCCTCGATCTTCGTGTGGACATGGTGCAACCTGGTCTCGTCCGCGGTGACCCTCCCGACGGTCCGGAGGCTCCGGACGAAGGGAAGGCGCTCGACCCGTCTCGTGCGGACCCCGATGAGTTGCTGCTTCCGTGGGGAGATCTGGACCCCGGCGAGCCCCTCGACCCCGGGGGCGCCGGCGGGGCCTCCCTCCTCCACCTCCACCGGCACCATCTCCATCCCCATGGAGTCCTTTCCGGGGCGGTCGGAGACCTCGCCGGGGTTCATGGTGGACCGATAGATCAGCTTCTTCCCCCTGGAGTCCCGGGGCGGCGCCCCGGGAGCGGCCTCGGCGGCGGCGGGCTCCTCCATCGGGACCATCCGCATCTGGCAGATGGGGCAGTCGCCCGGCTTCTCGGACACCATGGTCGGGTGCATCGGGCAGTGGTAGAGGGCCTTCTTCTCTGCCGGGGCCACGGGCGCGCCCCCCGCGGGGTCGCGCCGGCTCCCGAAGAAGCGGAGCCCTGCGATGATCACGACGACGGCCAGAATGAGGCCGAGCGTGACCCAGACGACCCTGCGTCTAGCTCTCGGGAGCATCGTCACCGACCCTCCTTCCCTCGCCGTCCGGGAGGCGCACGAGGGCGCCGCCCAGCAGCGGCTCCAGCGCGGATGCCACGCGGAGCCTCTCGCCTTCCTGCGTGACGTGTTCGATCCGGGCGTTGAGCAGGGCGGTGAGATCGAAGAGGAGATCCAGGAACGCGATCCGCCCCACTCCGTAGGATGCCAGGGCAGAGTCGAGCGTCAGCCTGGCCTGGGGAACGACCCCCTGGCCGAAGAGTGCCCGCAGGCGCTCGGCCCGCTGGTACTCGGAGACGAGATCGCGGACCTCTGCGCGGATCCGCACCTGCCGATCCACCAGATCCTGTCTGGCCGCCAGGAGTTCCGACTCCGCCTGCAAGACCGCCTGGGCCTGCTTGCGCTCCTTGTAGAGAGGGAGACGGAGGCCGAGCATCCCTGTCAGCATGGGATCGAGTCCTCCCCGGTTGTCGTACGAGGCCGACCAGAAGAAGTCTGGCTTGAGGTCGAGCCGGGCCCGCTGCAGGCTGGCCTCCGACCTCCTGACGGCCGTCTCCAGAGCGGCAATCTCGGGTGAGACCGCCACGGCGGCCTCCGCGAGAGTTCCGGGTTCGTCGGGAAAATCGATCGCAGGCAGGTCGGTTGCCGGACCTACCGGGGTGTCGTCCGGCCGGCCCGCCACGGCGTTAATCCGGAGCTCCGCCGCGCGCCGCTCCTGATGGACGCGAGTCAGTTCCGCTTCCAGCCGCAATACCTCCGTCTGGGCCTTGAGGATGCTCTCCTGGATCCCCTCTCCCGCCTCGTAGCGCCGCTGCGCCGTCTGTGCGAACGCATCCAGGACCGATCGCGTCTCGCCGAGAATGGCCGCCGTCCGGTCGAGCCGGTAGAGGTCGGCGTAGGCACTCTTGATCTCCGCGCCGACCTTCAGCCGGACCAGTTCCAGTTCCCTGGCCGCGATTTCCGCTTCCAGGGTGGCAACGTCCGCTGCCTTCCCCAGTTTTCCGGGGTAGGGGACCTCCTGGGTCCAGGAGAGGGAAAGCCTCGCGTCCTCGGTCTCCCCGAGGGTGAAACGGGAGGTGCCCTCGTTGGTGTAGCCGATGGTCGCCATCGGGTCGGGCGGCGCCTGACGCTGGGACGGCACCCGTCGGGCCGCCTCGAGCCGCGCCGCGGCGGCCCGCAGGAGCGGGCTGTTCGCCTCGGCCTCCCCGAGGAGGGCTCCCAGGTCGGCGGGCGCCGGCGCTCCGCGATCCTCGGGCAGGGCGGCTGCCGGCAGAAGCGCCAGGAGCACGCACAGTAACCTTTTCACGATGTCACCTCTCGTCCCGCGCGCCGGCCGGCCCCGGGCCGGCCGAACGCCGCGGACCAGATCAGATACAGGGACGCTGAAGGAGGAGAATCAGGAAAGCGGCGGGAAGCGTCTCAGCGCAGGATGGCGGCGTTCAGAAGATAGATGGGGGGCGCGGAGTCGTGGAGCGGAGGAGACCAGACCCGGCTCATCCGGAGCAGGTGGCGAATCGCCGGGGACCCGCCCTGCGCCGCCTGCAGGACGGCGCCGGGGAGGCGGTGCTTCGACGGCGATTTCGCTGCCGGTGCCTGCAAGGCGACCGTCTGGGAAGCGGCCGGGACGGGGTCGATCCGGCAGCAGCCGGAGGCCTTCATTCCGAAGTCGCAGCGCGCGGAGGTCTCGCAGCAGGGCATCGCCGCGGAGGCGGCGACGGGAGCGCAAAAGGGCGCCACGATCCCCGCCACCAGGAAAGCGGCGAGCCCCAGGACCCCCACGCCCGCGGATGATCGCACGCCGTCAATATACCCCCGGCGGAGAGGTTTGGCAAATGGGGGAGCCGAGCGGATACGGATGCGCCCGGTTTCTGGTATTCTTTGCCGTTTTCGAGAGGGGGTGAGAAGGAACGGGTTCGGGAGACCTTCGTCCCAGGTCGGGCTGCAGTGAACACCCATCACACCGTGGAGGAGGAGAGATCGCACCATGAACAACCGCAGGCTCTTGAGTCTGACCCTCACCCTCGTCGTCGTGCTCGCCGTGGGGTGCGCGAAAGCGCCGCAGGAGGACGTCAACTCGGCGCAGGCCGAGATCGACAGGGCGCGGCAGGCGCAGGCGGACGTCTGGGCGCCCAATGAGTTCCAGGCGGCCGACCAGGCGATAAGCGCCGCCCAGGCAGAGATCGCCGCGCAGGACCAGAAGTGGATGAAGAACTACGACAAGGCGAAGGAGTTGCTGGCGAAGGCCAAGGAGGAAGGGGCCAAGGCGGCGGAGGCCGCGGCCGCGAACAAGGAGCAGGCCAGGAAGGACGCCGAGGCGGGCATCGCCGAGGCCGACACGGCGATCCAGGCCGCCGAGGCCGCCCTCAAGGTCGCGCCGGTGACCAAGGATTCCAAGGCCGACCTGGCGCTTTTCAAGAGCGATCTCGAGGGGCTGCGCTCCACCCTCGACGGCGCCCGCCAGGCGTTCTCGGCCGAGGATTACAAGAAGGCCCTCGAGAGCACCGCCTCGGTGCAGGAGAAGGCCGCCTCGATCACCGCCCAGCTTGAGGAGGCCAAGGCCAAGAGGATGGCGGCCAGGAAGAGGTAAAGCGATCGACCCTGAAAACCCGGCCCGCCCGCGGCGGGCCGGGCTCTCCCGTCTCCCCCCGGCGGCATCCGGGCTCCATCAAGTGACCCGCCGGCGGCCGCCCTCCCCGCCCTTCGATCCCGCCCTCCGCGCGGCCGCCGTTTTTTGCCTGGCGTTCGCCGCCTCCGCGTGCGATCCCCCTCCGCTGCACGACCTGGAGGCCGCCGAACGGGTGATGCGGCGCGCCGCCGCGGCGGACGGGGCGGTCCGCGTGCCGGAGATCTGCGCCGCCGCCCGCTCCGCACTGGTGCGCGCGGAGGCCGAGGTCCGGCTGCAGGGGAAGCGCTCGTTCCTCGCACGCGACTACGAGGAGTCCTCGGTGCTGGCGCTGCAGGCCCGGCGCGCGGCCGAGACCTGCGCCCTGCACGCGGGCGCCGCCCGGAACCGGCTGCGCCAGCGCGCCGCCGCGGCCCTCGCGGGCCTGGAAGGCTGGATTGCGCGCGCCTCGGCCCTGGCGCGGCACGTTCCGGAAGGGCTCGGCGTCAAGGCCCGGTTGCTGAAGGCGGAGATCGCCCTGGGGGAGGGACGGAGCGCCTCCGATCGGGGCCAGTACGAGAGGGCCCAGGAGGCCGCGGCGCGCGGGCGGGCGCTCATCTTCGCCGCCGTGGCGAGCATGGACCGTTTCTTCGACTCCTACCGCGGTGACCCGCGCCGCTCCTCCTGGAAGCGCTGGGTGGTCGAGACGATCCGCGACAGCGAGCGCACCGGGGAGGCGGCCATCATCGTGGACAAGTTGCGCCGGCAGCTCCTTCTGGTGCGGGGGACGGAAGAGCTGGCGTCCTACCCGGTGGATCTGGGGATCGCCGGGATCGAGTTCAAGACCAGGGCCGGGGACGAGGCGACGCCCGAGGGACGCTACCGGGTGACGGAGGTCCGGGGGCCGGGGCAGACGCGGTACCATCGCGCGCTCATGCTCGACTACCCGAACGCCGAGGATCAGGCGAGGTTCCGCAGGCTGCGGCGTTCCGGGAAGATCACGCGCGCCCAGGAGATCGGCGGTCTCATCGAGATCCATGGCAAGGGGGGCCGGGGCCAGGACTGGACGCAGGGGTGCGTCGCCCTGGAGAACGGCGACATGGACGAGCTGGCGTCGTCCGTCGGCGTGGGGACCAGGGTCACCATCGTCGGGACGATCCCCGACGGGGCGATCGAGTGAGCGGCAGGCGGTGGGCGGCCGGCCTCGCGGCCCTGGCCACGGCTGCCCTCCTGGCCTTGTGGGCGGCCGGGCACCTCGCGCCGCCCGCGGAGCCGCCCGCGGACCTCACGCCCCTGAGCGATCCGGAGCGCCGGGAGCTGCGCTCCCTCGAGAAGCAGGCGGGGATCCTCGAGAAGAAGATCCGATCGCTCCGGCCCCGCGGGACCTACCTGATCGTGGACACGGGACGTAATTTGATGACCCTGGTCGAGAACGACAGGAAAACGCTGACCGCCGTCTGCTCGACGGGGAGCGGCCGCGCGCTGTCCGATCCGGAACACCGGCGCATGTGGGTTTTCGACACGCCGCGGGGCGAGTTCGTCATCCGGGCCAAGTACCGGAACCCGGTCTGGATCAAACCCGACTGGGCCTTTCTGGAAGAAGGGGAGCCGATCCCGAGGACCCTCGCCGAGCGGATGGCCCCCCTCGAGCTCGGCGCCTATGCCATGGACCTCGGGGACGGGTACCTGATCCACGGCACGCTCTACCAGAGAGCCCTGGGCCTCAGCATCACGCACGGCTGCATCCGGCTCGGCGATCGTGACCTCGAGAAGGTGTTCGAGAGCGTGCGCATCGGAACGCCCGTTTACATCTTCTGAGGGATTGCGGCGACGGAGCCGGCCGTGATGATCGAGAGGAGAGCGAGACGACCTGGCCCGCCGTGCGCCGCGGCGATCACGACGGCCCTTCTCCTCACCGTCCCCGGGGCATGGATCGCCGGCCTGCCTGCGCGCAAAGCCGGAGAGGGGGCGGCGGCTCCGACGCGCGCCGATCTGGATCTCGGCCGCCGGCGGGTCGCCCTGCTCCAGGGAGAGCACGCGCTGGCGGCGACGCGCGGGCCGTACGTCGTCCTGGACCTCGACGCGCGGACGCTGAGGTACGGCCTGATGGGGATGGACGCCCGCGAGGTGCCCCTCGCTTCCATCGAGGCGGACGGATTGAGGCGCGCGTCTCCCGGCACGGCGCCCGATCCGCGCCTT
>JACQNT010000127.1 GCA_016202915.1 Acidobacteriota bacterium | reverse complement strand
TTGCGGCGCCGGCGCCCGGCCCGCCCGCCGCCCGGCCGCTGAGGAGCCCGCGCAGGAACGGCGCGATCCGGGCGATCGCCCGGCGCCGCGCCTCCGCGGCCAGCGGCGGCTGCGCGACGGGGCCGAAGACGCTCTTCCCCCTGCCCCGGTCCCTCGCGTACTCCTCGGCGCGGCTGTTCATCTCGATGGTGGCCGCATACGACTCCTTCGCGGTCTGCCCCCAGGTGATCAGGCCGTGCTTCTCCAGAACCACGCAGCGCGCCTTCGGGTGGGCCCGCACGGCGTCCGCCACCTCGCGCGACAGGACGAAGCCGGGGCGGCGATACGGGATCCAGATCGCCTCCCGGCCGTAAACCGACTCCACATGGCGCCGGCCGTCCGGCGTGTTGGTGAGCGCCAGGATGGCGTCGGCGTGCGTGTGGTCAATGTGCGGGTGCGGGACGAACCCGTGCAGCAGGGTCTCGATCGAGGGGCGCGGGGATCCCGGCTCCATCAGGCAGTGGACGAGGTAGGCGACCATCTCCTCGTCCGACATCGCCTCCCTCAGGAGAAGCGGCTCCAGGTCGTCCAGCCGGATGCCGGGGAAGTGGCGCGGCTCGATCGACTTGAGATCCGATCCGCTCCCCTTGATCCGCATGACGCGGACCTCGCGGCCGCGGAAATCGGCTTCCACGTGTTTGATCGAGGTGTTGCCGCCGCCCCAGACGACGAGGTCGGGGTTCCTGCCGATGAGCCGCGAGCGGTGGACGAGCAGGCCGATCCCCTCGAGGCCTGCCGCCTCCTCGTCGCGCCAGAGGTTCTCCATCGCGGGCGTGATTATAGCGCCGACGGGAGGCTTCTCGCGGCGCGCCCCGGACAGGCTCCCAGGCCTCGGGCGGCCCTACTCCGGCACCGGATCGATCCGGACGACCTTCTCCGCCTGGGGGCCTTTTGGGCCCTGGATGATCTCGAACTCCACCGCCTGGCCCTGCTCGAGGTTCCTGAGAGCCTGTCCCTGGATGGCGGAGGAGTGGACGAAGACGGCCTCGCCTTCATCCGGCTGGATGAAGCCGATCCCTCTGGAGCTGTTGAACCACTTCACGCGTCCCGTCAATCTCACGTGCATCTCCAATCATCAGCATGCCGTTGGACGACGCGGACTGTCCGTGATCTTCGCCGCTCCAAGTAGCACACGGCCTTCCGCGCTGTCAAGACCGTGCCGCATGCTAGAATCCGCGCATGCCTCGTCGCGCATGGGCCTGCGCCCTTCTCATGCTGCTGCTCTGGCCCGCGCCCGGGGCGCTGGCGTGGAGCGACGCCACCCGCCGGCGGATGATCCAGGACGCCCTGAAGATCTCTCCTGCCGCGCTGCGCGCCATCCTGCAGCGCTACGAGAAGGAGCTGATCCGCGGCATGCTCGAGCCTTCGCGCCGCGAAGGGGAGGAGGTCCACTTCCAGCACGCGGACGGGAGCAAGGGCATGGGCGCGCCGGGCGTGGCGTACAAGGAAGCCGAGATCCTCCGCATGCTGCGCGAGCGGCGGCCCCTGCGCCGCGTCGCCTACGAGATGGGCGCCCTGGCCCACCTGGTCGCCGACGTCGAGTTTCCCCTCAACGCCTCGGACGCCGATCCGCGCGAGCCGCTTTACCGCGAGGCCTATCGCCGCTACGTCGAGGCGCAGCTCGACAAGATCCCCTTCGTGTTCGATCGGCAGCCGTCGCCGGAGCTGCAGAAGGACAACCTCCGCGGGTTCATGTTGGCGGGCGCCAGGCGCGCCGCGGAGAACTACGCGCTCATCGGCCCCGCCTTCAGGGACGACGGCACCCCCGCGTCCCGCGAGGCGCTCGACGAGCGCTCCGTCCCGTTCGGCATCGCCTCCCTCTCTTACTCCCACGCCGCCAGCGACATCGCCTGGGTCTGGCTGCACCTCTGGCGCTCATTCAACGGCGACCTCCGCGACGCGCCGCTTCTGGACCTCCCCCCGCCGCAGAAGGTGACGATCCCGCCGCGATCGTCCCGGCCGAGGTCGTGATGCCCGGCGGGAAGCGGGCCCTGATCAGCGTCCACGACAAGACCGGCGTGGTCGATTTGGCCCGCGGCCTGGCGTCGCTGGGATACGCCCTCCTGTCCACGGGGGGCACGGCGAAGGCGCTGCAGGAGGCCGGCGTGCCCGTGGAGGAGATCGCCCGGTACACCGGGCAGCCGGAGATCCTCGACGGGCGCGTCAAGACGCTCCATCCGAAGATCCACGGCGGTATCCTGGCCGACCCGGCGAAGCCCGGACATCGCGACGACCTGCTCCGCTCGGGGATCGAGCCGATCGCCCTGGTCGTCGTCAACCTCTATCCCTTCCGGGAGGTCGCCCGGAGGCCCGACGCCCCCCTGGAGGACCTGATCGAGACGATCGACATCGGCGGCCCGGCCCTGGTGCGCGCCGCGGCCAAGAACCACCGGATCGTCGGCGTCGTCGTCAATCCGGCCGACTACCCGCTGGTCCTGGAGGAGATCAGGCGGGAGGGAGGCCTGCGCCGGGAGACACGCTTCGCCCTGGCCGCCAGGGCGTTCGCGCACACCGCCTCCTACGACGCGGCGATCCGTGACGAGCTGGCCCGGAGGGCGGCCGCCGGCGGAGGTCCGTCGCCTTCCCCGGAGACCGCGCGCGCGACGGAGTTCCCGCCGAGCCTGACGATCGAGGCGCGGCTCGTCCGGTCGCTGCGCTACGGCGAGAACCCGCACCAGCGCGGGGCCCTCTACGCCGACGGGGAGGAGGCCGCCGGGACCGTCGCCGGGGCCCGGCAGGTCCAGGGAAAGGAGCTGTCGTTCAACAACATCGTGGACCTCGACGCCGCCTGGCGGCTGGTGGCCGAGTTCTCTTCCCCGGCCGCCGCCATCATCAAGCACAACAACCCCTGCGGCGTCGGCACGGGATCGACGCTCGGGGAGGCGTTCGAGAAGGCGCGGCAGACCGACCCGACCTCCGCCTTCGGCGGCATCATCGCCGTCAACCGGGAGATGGACGCTGAGGCGGCCGCGGCGTGCGCCGCGATCTTCCTGGAGTGCGCCATCGCCCCGGCCTACGCGCCGGCGGCGCGGGAGGCCCTGGCGGCCAGGCCCGCTCTGCGGGTGATGGAGGCCGGGGACGCGGGGCGCATGTTCCAGGGCCACGACCTGCGGCGCGTGACCGGCGGCCTCCTCGTCCAGGACTGGGACGTCGCCGCGGCCGACCTGTCCCGGGCGCGTGTGGTCACCCGGCGGCGCCCGGCGTCCGAGGAGCTGCGCGCCCTCGACTTCGCCTGGCGCGTCGCCAAGCACGTCAAGTCGAACGCCATCGTCCTGGCGCTGCCCGACCGCACGGTCGGGATCGGCGCGGGCCAGATGAGCCGCGTCGATTCCGTCCGCCTCGCCGTCATGAAGTCGCTGCAACCCACCCGGGGGACGGTCCTCGCCTCGGATGCCTTTTTCCCTTTCCGGGACGGCCTGGACGAGGCCGCGAAGGCGGGGGTGACGGCGGTGGCCCAGCCGGGCGGCTCGGTCAAGGACGCCGAGGTGATCGAGGCCGCGGACCAGCACGGCCTAGCGATGGTCTTCACGGACGTCCGCCACTTCCGGCACTAGCTATTTCTGGTCGTAGGCGCGGAGCTTGAGGCCCGCGGTGAAGGCGAAGTAGACGCGGTCCTTGGCCCTGGAGACGTAGCGCTCCGCCACCTCCTGGAGCTTGAGGGCCTCGGCGTCGTCCGGGTCGATGGCGAGCACCTCGGAGAGCTTCTGGAGCGCCTCGGCGGCGTTGCCCGCCTTCATCAAGATCACCGCCCAGTTGAACCAGGCGTTCCTGATGAACAGGTCGAGGTCGCCGAGGCCCCGGTCGCGGGGGAGGCGGTAGAGCTTCCGCAGGGCGTTCTCGAAGTCCTTTTCCGCGATCAGGCGCCTGGCGGAATCCACGTCGTCCTGGAGCCGCTGCTCTTCTTCGATCTTCGCCTGCGCCTGGTCGGCGAGCTCCTTGGCGCCGAAGTTCACCGGGTCGAGCGCCAGCACGGCGTTGAACTTCGCTCGCGCCTCGCGCCACTTGCCCAGCCGCATCAGCCGCTGTCCGTCGGCCGTGTACGCCGCCACCTTCCGGCGCGCCTCCTCCGGCGACAGGGGCGCCGCCCCCGCCGGCTTGATCGGTTCCCTCCTGACGGCCAAGGGGCGGCCGGGATCCGTTGCGGGGGTCGTGCCGACCGGCGGCGCGCCGACGGGAACCTCGCTGATCTCGATCGCCGGGGGCTCTGAGGCGACCGATGCCTCCTCGCGCTCCGAGGGCTCCCGGGTCTGCGGGCGGCCGCTGCCGCCGATCGGCGTCGGGATCGGCCCTTCGGCCGTTGCGGTCGCGGCGCCCGCCGGCGACCCGGCGGGCGGCATCGCGAGCTGTCCCGGCGATCCGGCGCCGCTCGAGGTCCGCGGCTGGAAGAAGAACCACCAGGCGACCCCCCCGCCTACCAGGACCAGGATCCCCAGGAGCGCGGCGAATTTCAGGAAGGAGGAGCGGGACCCGGTCGCGGCCGGCACCGGCGGCCGCTCCGCTCCGCGTGTCCGCGTCGTGGGCGCGGTAGATTCCGCCTCGTGGTCCGCGGGCGTTTCCCTGGCCGCCACGCCAGTGCGCGGCGCCTCCTTCGGCCGGACCGCCGCCTTGCGCGTCGGGATCGTCGATGGATCAAGAGGCGCGGCGCCTCCGACCCCGGCGGGCGGCGCGGGGCCACCCGGCGCCCGGGGCGCCGTTGCCGTCCCGGCCCCCGGCTTCTCCGAACCTCCTCCCACGTCGTTGTCGAGGAGCGACATGAGATCGACCCCGTCGCCCGGATCCACGGGGGTCCCCGTCGCCTTCGCCGCCGTGCCGCGGAGGAGACCCCGCTCACCCTCCTTGAGGTTGAGCTGCGTCAGCTCCATCTCCCAGGCCGACGGGTCGTCCGCCGCCGCGGAGTCGGCCACCGGAATCGATACGGTTGGCGCCTTGGCGCGATCCGAGGCGGCCTGTGGCGGCCCCGCGGCGGGCCCCGTCGCGGGCCGCGCCGGCTGCATGCGCATGGAGGGAGGCACGATGGTCTTCGCCTCGACGATCGTCGGCTCCTGCGGCGACCCGGGCATCTCGAAAGGGTCGGCGCCGGAGGTCTCCGGTGGCTCGAGGGCAGGTGCCTCTCCGGCCGCCAGGACCTCCGGCAGCGTGAGCTTCACCGTCATGCCGCCGAGCTGGCTGGCGGCGCGCTGCAGGCTGCCCTGTACCCTGTCGCGGATCTGCTTCAGGAGGGCGCGTCCCTCGGGGTGCTTCTTGTCCAGGACGAAGATCTTCCGGCACTCCGCCTCGGCCTCGGCGAAGCGCTCCTGCTCCAGGAGTTCGCGGGCCAGGGTCAGGTGCTCCTCGACGAACGGCGCCGCCTCGAAGGCCTGCTGCGCCTCGTCGATCAGGCGCTGGATCTCCTCGGAGTGCGGGGCCATCGGCAGGAGAGCGCGGGCCCCTTCGATCGCCTCCTGGTACTTTCTCTCGGCCAGGAGCTGCCGGACGCGGGCCACCCCGAGATCGACCGTGGCCTCCATCTCCTCGGGGGGGACCTCGGGTCCGCCGCCGGCGGCGCCGTCCGCCTGGACCGGCGCGGCCTCTTCGGGCGCGGCGCCGGGCCCGCGGGGCTCCCACTCCCCCAGGAGGAGGGTGGCCATGCGGATCCCTTCCATCGCCTTGCGGCTGCCGGGATCGACGGTGAGGGCTTCCTGCCAGGCCCCGATGGCGCCGCGGTACTCGCCATTGTTGTAGAGCGAGGACGCCTGCGAGAGGAGTTCCTGGAGTCTTTCGTCGTCGATCACACCAGCGCCCCGAGAGGCACACGGGCCCCCGCACCCGATTCAATTTATGCCCCGGAGGGGGGAAGTCAAACCAGACGGGGAGGTTCCGACCTAGGAGTCCGGGCCTGCCGGCGCGCCCGCCTTGCGCAGGGCCTCCTTGAGGAGGGGCAGGTCCTTGAAGGAGGGATTGATCTCTTCGACCTTCGCGAACGCCTGGGTCGCCGCCGCCACGTCCTTCCTGTCGAAGAGGGAGACGACGCCCAGGTTCAGCCAGGTCTGCCAGTGCTTCGGGTCGTGGGTGAGAGAGGTGCGGAACTGGGCGATCGCTTCGTCGGACTTGCCCATCTCGCGCAGGCAGATCCCCATGTCGGTGCGGGCGTCCACATCCGCGGGCCGGACCTGGAGCGCCCTCCCGTAGTACTCCACCGCCTGATCGTACTTGGCGGCGTCGTGGTAGAGGTTCGCCAGGCGGATCAGGACGGCGGCGTCCTTCGGGTTCTTCTCGATCGCGGCTTTGAGGGCGCTGATCTCCTCGAAGACCTGCGCCATCATCTGCTCGTTGCCGGCGCCGGCGGAGGCGTCGCCGCCGGGCCCGCCGGGCATGCCCGTCCCGCCAGCCGCGGGGGCGGCCGGCAGGCTGCCGATGCCTCCCGACATGCCGAGGTTGCCGGCGGCCGGGACGGGAGCCGCGTGCTGCACCACGCGCGGCTCGTGGACGGCATAGGCGATGATGTAACCGATCAGGAATCCGAACAGGACTCCACTGACGAGGAATCGCACGTGGTCTCTGGTCAACGGTCTCCCGATCGCGCACCAGGCGCGGGGCCGCACCGTAGCACAGCCACCGGCGCGAATCAAGGCGAGATCGCCTGTGCTATAGTCCGCGCGTGACGCCCGACACGTCGCGCCCGGCCGTCTCCCCTTTCCGCTCGCGCTCGTGGTTCTCTCTGTCGCTGGGGATCATTATCGTCGCCGTCTTCGTGCTGTGCGCCGCGCTGGCGCCGGCTCTGAGCCGCTGGGTCGGCTACGGGCCCTTCGACCAGGTCACCCCCAGATCGGTCATCCCTCCGACGCCCCCGGATCGCGACCACCCGCTGGGCACCGACAGCCTTGGGCGCGATCTCCTGGTCCGCCTGGCGCACGGCGCGCGCATCTCCCTGGCGGTCGGGGTCCTGGCGGAGATCATGGCGCTCCTCATCGGCGTCGGCGTCGGCGCTCTCGCCGGGTACGCCGGAGGGCGGGCCGACGCCCTCCTCATGCGGCTCACCGACCTGGTCTTCGCCTTCCCGGCGCCGCTCCTCGCCCTGGCGGTCCTCGCCGCGGTGCCCGACCCGGAGAGCGCCGCTATACTGAAGCACCTGCCGCAGCCGTCGGTGGGGGTGGTCTTCCTGGTCCTCGGCTGCATCGGCTGGGCCGGAATAGCGCGCCTCGTGCGCGCCGAGTTCCTGAAGATCCGCGAGCTGGAGTTCGCGCAGGCGGCCCGGGCGATCGGCGCGCGCGGCGCGCGGGTCGTGGCGCGGCACCTCCTGCCGAACACGCTCGGCCCCCTGGTCGTCGCCGCCACGCTCGGCGTCGGCGGCAACATCCTAGTGGAGGCCTGGCTGTCGTTCCTGGGGGTGGGCGCGCGGCCGCCCCTTCCCTCCTGGGGCACGATGGTCACGGAGGGGCAGGCCTACTTCCTGGCCCGGCCGTGGGTCTGCGTCGCCCCCGGCCTGGCGATCTTCGCGGTTGTCCTGGGGTTCAACCTCCTCGGCGACGGGGTCGGCGCGCTCCTCGACCCGCGCCGGAGGAGCGCGCCCGCCTGAACGGAGGGATCGGCATGGACCGGGAAAGGTCATCGACGCCACACGCGCGCGTGCGCCGGATCGCGGTCGCGATCCTGGCCACGCTCGGGACCGTCGCGGCGGTCCTCCAGGTCCTGGCCTGCGGCCGCCCCCGGCAGCCGGCCGCCGCGGAGCAGGTCCTGCGCTTCCGCCTGCGGGAGGACCCTCCGACGCTCGACCCGGCCCTCGCCAACGACCAGATCTCCGAGGCGGTCGTCCTGAACGTGTTCCGTGGTCTCGTGGAGATGGACCCCGGGACGCTGGAGGTGCGCCCGGCGGTCGCCGCCTTCTGGACGATCGCGGAGGACCGGCGCACCTACACCTTCCGGCTCCGCGACGACGCCCTGTTCCACAACGGCCGTCGGGTGACGGCGCGCGACGTGGAGTACTCCTTCAGGAGGACGCTGTCGAAGGAGACGAACAGCCCGCGGCGCTTCATCCTCGAGCCGATCGAGGGGGCGCGCGAGTTCGCGGAGGGGAAGAGCGCCGCCATCGCCGGGCTGACGATCCCGGACGAGCAGACCATCGTACTGCGCCTGTCGCGGCCCTTCGCCCCGTTCCTCTCCCAGCTCACGATGGTCAACGCCGCCCTGGTGCCGCGGGAGATCTACGACGATCCGGCCAGAGCCTACCTGCGCGCTCCCGTCGGCTGCGGCCCGTTCCGGTTCTCGCGCTGGGAGCAGTCGAACTTCATCGAGCTCCTGGCATTCGACGGGTACTACGGAGGCCGGCCCGCCCTTGACCGGATCCAGGTGCGGATCATCGAGAACCGGGAGAGCGCGCTTCAGGAATATTTGGCCGGCGGCCTGGACAGCCTGGACGAGGTTCCCAACCACGACGACGCCCTGATGGCCAGACTCGGATCGGAAGTCCACGAGTACCCGTTCATCGGGACGCAGTACATCGGTTTCAACCACATGCTCCCACCTTTCAAGGGAAACACCGCGCTGCGCAAGGCGTTCAACTACGCGGTGGACAAGGAGTACATCTGGAAGGCCCTCGGCGGGTACCCCCCCGCCAACGGCATCATCCCGCCCGGGATCCCCGGGCACGACCCGGACCTCCCGGGCTATCCCTACGATCCGGCGAAGGCCAGGCGCCTGCTGGCAGAGGCCGGCTATCCCGATGGGAAGGGGCTGCCGCCGATCGCCTTCTGGTTCAACACGAGCGAAGGGATCCGCCGGCTGGCCCAGAAGATCCAGGCCGACCTCAAGGCGATCGGCGCCGACGTCACGCTCCGCGAGGTGGACTGGGCGGCCTACCTGGCCGCGGTCGAGGGGACACCCGAGCAGCCCGGACAGGCGCAGATGTTCCGCTTCGGCTGGTACCTGGACTACCCGGACGCCGACGCCATCCTGAGACCCCTCCTGCACTCCTCTAACTGGGGGCCGGCCGGCAACTATTTCCGCTACCGCAACCCGCGGCTCGACGCCCTGCTCGACGAGGCGCTCTCCCTGCCGGATCCCGGGGCGCGCGCCGCGCGGTACAGGGAAGCGGAGCGCATCGCCGTCATGGAGGACGCCGCCTGGCTGTTCCTCAGCTACTACCAGTCCCAGACGCTGTTCAAGCCGTACGTCAAGGGGATCGTGCATTCGCCCCTGGGGGAGTTCCGCATCCCCCTCGAGCGGCTGCGGGTTGAGAAGGGCGCGGCCTGACGTGATCCGCGCGGGCCCGGCCGGCAGATGACGACCTACCTCGTCCGCCGCCTGCTGGGCCTGGCGCCGGTCCTGCTGGCGGCGGCCACGATCGTCTGGATCTTCGTTTTCCTCGTCCCGGGGGACCCGGCGCGCCTCATCGCCGGAGGGCAGGGCCTCGACCCCGCGGTCCTCGAGTCGGTCCGCGCCGAGTGGGGCCTCGACGATCCCGCCCCGGTCCAGTACCTGCGCTACCTCGGCAAGCTCCTGCGCGGCGACCTCGGCGTCTCCTACATCCAGCGCCGGCCCGTCGTCGCGATCATCCGGGAACATTTCCCTCCGACCTTCATCCTGGCGGTCTCCGCCGTGCTCCTCGCCTCCGCGGGCGGGATCCTCCTGGGCTCCCTCGCCGCGAGCAGGACGGGCGGACTGACGGATCGCCTGGTGCTCCTCCTCGCCGTGGTCGGCGCCTCGATGCCGGTCTTCTGGCTCGGGCTGATGCTCATGCTCCTGTTCGCCGCGCGCCTCGCCTGGCTTCCGGTGCTGGGGTACGGCATGGAGGGGGCCGTTCTGCCGCTGATCGGCGTCCGCCTGCCGGAGTTGGACCACCTCGTCCTGCCGGCCGTCACCCTGTCGCTCGTCCTTATGGGATCGATCGCGCGGCTGACGAGGACCGGCCTGATCGCCGTCGGTGCGTCCGAGTATCTCTTGACCGCCTCGGCGAAGGGGGCCTCCTCGGCGCGCGTCTTCGCCCTGCACGCGCTCAAGAACGCCCTCATCCCGGTCGTCACCATCATCGGCCTCGATTTCGCTTCGCTCCTGGGTGGCGCCGTCGCCACGGAGTACGTCTTCGCCTGGCCCGGCCTCGGGAAGACGATCGTCCGCGCCATCGCGCTCAAGGACCTGCCGGTGGTCGAGGGGTGCGTCCTGTTCCTGACCGCCGTGTGCGTCCTCGTCAACCTCGCGGTCGATCTCCTCTACGTCTGGCTGGACCCGCGGGTGCATTACGGAGGCGCAGCCGCCGCCTAGGACCCTGGCCTTGCGCTACAATGGCTCGCTCCACGGAGGATCGATGCGCGCGCGCCCGGCGTCCGGCGCGGACCGGCCGCTTCCCGGCCTGCCGCACGCCAACCTGTACGGGATGGATCGCGAGACTCTCGCCGGCGCCCTCGCTCCGCTCACCTCCAGGCCCTTCCACGCCGACCAGGTGTACCACTGGCTCTACGGGCGGAACGCGACCGACATCGGGGCGATGACCGACCTGCCGGCGGCTCTCCGCAGCGCGCTGGCGGACCGCTTCCGGGTGGCCTGGCCCGAGATCGCGGACGTGCGCCTGTCGCGCGACGGATCGAAGAAATACATCCTGAAGCTCGAGGACGGCGGCGAGATCGAGGCCGTGTACATCGTCTACGGCAGCCGCGTCACGCTCTGCCTGTCGTCGCAGATCGGCTGCCCCCTGGCGTGCCGTTTCTGCCTGACCGGGACGATGGGCCTGGTGCGCAACCTCGCGCCCGGCGAGATCACGGGCCAGGTGTCGGTCCTGGCGCACGACAACGGCCTGGCGCGCAACGGGTATCGCGTGGTCCTCATGGGCATGGGCGAGCCGCTGAACAACTACGATGCGGTCCTGCGCGCTTTCCGGATCCTGGTCGATGAGAAGGGCTTCGGCCTCGCCCCGCGCCGCGTCACCCTGTCGACGGCCGGGGTGGTGCCCGGGATCGAGAGGCTTGGGAAGGAGACGCCGCGGCCGCGCCTGGCGGTCTCCCTCGGGGCCGCGCGCGACGCCCTGCGGGACGACCTGATGCCGATCAACCGCAAGTACGACGTGAAGACCCTGATGGAGGCCTGCCGCGGTTTCCCGCTCGCTCCGCGCGAGCGCGTGACCTTCGAGTACGTCCTCCTCGACGGCCTGAACGACGCGCCGGCGGACGCCCGCCTCCTGGCGCGCCTGATCCGGGGCGTGCGGGCGAAGGTGAATCTCATCCCGTACAACGAGGCCGGCGTCCCGGACTTCCGCACGCCGGATCAGGACCGGGCCAACCGGTTCCGCGAGGCGCTCCTGGCCCGCGGCGTTCCGGCCACCATCCGCTGGAGCAAGGGGCGCGACATCGGGGCCGCCTGCGGCCAGCTGGTCCGCGGCCCGGCCGGACCTTCCCCTGCCGGGATGACGGCCTGAGGGAGGTGACGTTTTGAAGAAGAGCCGCCGCACCGTGGCGATCGATCTGAACGGCCGCGTGGCCATCGTCACGGGAGGCTCGCGCGGCATCGGGAAGGCCTGCGTCGAGCAGCTCGCCGCCGCCGGGGCCGAGGTGGTGTTCTCGTACCGCGGGCACCTGGAGCAGGCGCAGGAGGTGGTCCTGCGTGTCAAGAGAAACGGCGGGAACGCCATCGCCGTGAAGGCGGAGGTGTCGCGTCCGAAGGACTGCGAGGCGATCACGGCCACGGCGCTCCGGCACTTCGGCCGGATCGACATCCTGGTCAACAACGCGGGGATCTGGGAGCCGCCGGATGGGATCGCCGTGGAGCGCCTGAGCGACGCCCAGTGGGCGCGCACGATGCGCGTCAATCTCGACGGGACCTTCCACTGCACGCGGGCCGTCGTCCCCGCCATGAAGGAGCGGCGCTGGGGCCGCATCGTGAACATCTCCTCGACCGCCGGTCAGCGCGGCGAGGAGCTGCACGCCGACTACGCCGCCTCCAAGGGCGGGATCATCTCCTTGACGAAGTCGCTCGCCACCGAGCTGGGGCCCTACGGCATCCTGGTCAACGCGGTCGCGCCGTGGTGGGTCTAC
The DNA here is from genome assembly GCA_016202915.1 of Acidobacteriota bacterium. GTDB lineage: Bacteria > Acidobacteriota > Polarisedimenticolia > Gp22-AA2 > Gp22-AA2 > JACQNT01. Next base: position 11,407 of record JACQNT010000127.1, on the reverse strand, counting down.
ACCGACATGAGCCGCGAAGTCCTCGATCGCTACGCCTCGGAGGGGCCGGAGGGGGCCGACGCCGGGGATCCCTACCAGGGAACCGCGGCCCCTCCCCGCCAGGGGTCGCGGGCAGGACTGCCGCGCCTGAGCCAGCCGACCGCCGGCGAGATCTCGCCTCTCGGCCGCGTCGCCACGCCCGAGGAGGTGGCGGGCCCGGTGCTGTTCCTCTGCTCCGATCTCGCGACCTACATCACCGGAGAGATCCTGAACGTCAACGGAGGCACCATCCTCTGCGGCTAGCAGCCTGTCCGGCCCCTACAGGGCGGACCGGAGAGCGCGCACGCCCTCGGCCGGGTCGGGCGCGGCGGCGATGGCTGAGATGACGGCCACGCCGGCGATGCGGATCCCCCGCAGATCCCCCGCCGTGCCGGGGCTGATCCCGCCGATGGCCCAGACGGGGACCTCCACCGCATCGACGACCCTGCGGAGGGCGTCCGTGCCCTGCGGCGGGCCGTAGGGCGTCTTGGAAGGAGTGGCGAAGATCGGCCCGAAGAAGAGATAGTGGGCCCCCTCCCGCGCGGCCTGGCGGGCCTCGGCGAGGGAGTGGACCGAGCGGCCGATCAGGAAGCGTTTTCCGGAGCAGCGGCGCGCCCCTTCGATCGGCAGGCCGTCCGAGGGGAGGTGCACGCCGGCCGCCTTCGCCGCCAGGGCCACGTCCAGCCTGTCGTTGACGATGACGCGGCAGCGCCCGCCGGCCGTCCGGGCGGCCTCGACCAGTTCCCTGGCGAGGGCCAGGAGGGCGCCTCCCTCCAGATCCTTCTCCCTCAACTGCACCACGTCCGCGCCACCGGCGATGGCGGCGCGCGCCACGTCGATCAGCGGGCGGCCCTCCGTCGCCCCGCGGTCGGTGACGAAGCAGATGCCCGGCGTGCCGGGCGAGGCGCTCCGCCTCATGACTCACGGAGCGCGCGGCAGAAGGCGACGAAATCCACCGTCCCGATCCCGATCATCAGCAGGCCGACCGCCGACACCCCACCGCGCACGTACCCGCTCAGCATGATCTCGCGCAGGGCCGGCACATGCGTGAAGTAACTGTGCGACCAGAGGAGCGACCAGGGGGCCAGGAGCAGGAAGATCCCCGACTCCAGGCAATAAAGAAGATAGAGGAACTGGAGCCACGTCCGCTTCACGAGCGCTCCTGACGGGGCGCGCCGGGCGCCGCCGCGCCGGGGCAACCCCGCGTCAGGTTAGCAGAATTTCGCCCGCCGCCGCGCGCGGAGACATCCCGGGTTTCTGGGGGCGGCGGCTCCGCATCGCGGGGGACGGCGTCGCCCCCGGCGATGGAGGTCTCTGACGGCGGCGCCTGCGGCAGGCGCACGATCCAACGCCTGGTCCGTTTCGCAGGGTTCGGTCACGACGACGATCGTGGAAAGGATTCCCGCTGAGAGGCGCCGCGCCATGCGTTCGCCGGGCCGTGCGAGACCTCGCGCCCCGGGCCCCACCGCGCCGATCTGGGGCGCGGTGGGTGGGCGTGAGGCGAGCCGCGGGGAGGCTCGCGCAGCGAGCCGGACCCGTGCCCGGCGGGCGCAGGGCACGGCGCCTCAAACCAGGGATACTTCGATGCGTCGCGCGGTTGACTCGGGGAGATCATCTGGTAGAATACACGGCCCGAACGTCCGGCCCGCCACGCAGGTGACCTCCGAATGGAAACTCTGCGGCTCGCCTCGGTCCCCTACGTCAACGCCCAGCCGCTCACCTGGGGCTTCCTCAAGGGCCCCTATCGCGGCCTGTTCGAGGTGACGCAGGTCCCACCGGCCTCCATCGCGGATCTGTTGCGATCGGGCCGCGCGGACATCGGTCTCATCCCGTCGATCGAGTACCAGCGCCTGGAGGAGGTCGAGCTTCTCCCGTACCTTTGCATCGGGGCGCAGCACCGGGCCCGATCGGTCTACCTCGCCTCCCGCGCGCCCCTGGAGGAGATCCGGAGCGTCGCGCTCGACGCGCACTCCCGGACCTCCGCGGCGCTCCTCAGGATCATCCTGGCCCACAAGGGAATCGAAGGCGTCACCTACAGGGAGCAGGCCCCTGCGCTTCGGGCGATGCTGCGCGACAGCGATGCCGCCCTGCTCATCGGCGACCCCGCCCTGAGCGCCGATACCGGAGGCCTGAAGGTCTACGATCTGGCCGCCGAGTGGGCCGCGATCACCGGGCTGCCCTTCGTGTTCGCCCTGTGGGCCGTCCGGACGGACGCGGCCCTGCCCGACGGCGTGCGGCCCTTCCTCGAGTCGCGGCAGATGGGCGTCGCGAACATCCCTGCGATCGCCCGCGAGGCCGCGCTGCGGCTGCGTCTCCCTCCCGAATCGATCGAGTCGTACCTGAGGACCAACATCCACTACCACCTGGGCTCGGAGGAGTCCCGCAGCCTGGACCTGTTCTTCCGCCAGGCGAAGGAGATCGACCTGGTCCCAGGCCACCGGGCGATCCGGTTCCGCGCCGCCGCCGAGCGGGAGGAGAGCCGGGAGCAGGTCCTGCCGGCGAGGTCGGTCCGTGAGTGACGAGAGGCGCGCCACGCGCTCGCCGACGCCCGACGTGCAGCGCGTCCTCGAGCGCGCCGTCGAGGGCGAGAGGATCGGGCCGGAGGAGGCCCTCCTCCTGATGCGCGACGCGCCCCTCATCGACCTGGGGATCGCCGCGGACCTGGTGCGGCGCCGGATGCACCCCGAGCCGATCGTCACCTACATCGTCGACCGGAACATCAACTACACGAACATCTGCGTCGTGCGCTGCTCCTTCTGCGCCTTCTACCGCGACCCCGGCCATCCCGAGGGCTACCTGCACCCGAAGGAGACGCTCTTCGCCAAGATCGAGGAGACGCTGGCGCTCGGAGGCACCGGTATCTTAATGCAAGGAGGGCACCACCCGGACCTGCCGATCGAGTGGTACGAGGACCTCCTGCGCTCGTTCCGGGCGCGGTTTCCGAGCCTGCACATCCACGCCTTCTCCCCGCCCGAGATCCAGCACATCGTGAAGGTCTCCGGGCTGCCGCTCGAGGAGGTCCTGCGCCGGCTGCAGGCGGCGGGGCTCGACAGCATCCCGGGAGGGGGAGGCGAGATCCTCGTGGACGAGGTGCGGCGGCGCATCTCACCGCTCAAGACGATGTCCGGCGACTGGCTCGAGGTCATGGAGACGGCCCACCGGATCGGGCTGCCGACGACCGCGACGATGATGTTCGGGCACGTGGAGGCCTACGCCGACCGGGTGACCCACATGGACCGGATCCGCTCCCTTCAGGACCGGAGCCTGGCCCGCGGGGCGGTCGGGTTCACCGCCTTCATCTCCTGGACGTACAAGTCCGAGAACACCGCCCTCGGGGGCCGCGAGGTGACGAGCGCCGACTATCTCAGGACCCAGGCCGTCGCGCGCCTCTACATGGACAACATCCCCAACATCCAGTCGTCCTGGGTCACCCAGGGGAAGGAGATCGGCCAGGTCGCCCTGAAGTTCGGCGCCAACGACATGGGGAGCACGATGATCGAGGAGAACGTCGTGCGCGCGGCCGGGGCCCACGGCTGCACGACACGCATCGAGATCGAGCGCCTCATCCGGGAGGCCGGATACACGCCGCGCCAGCGGGACACGCTCTACCGGCCGGTCCCCTTCTGATCCGCAGAGTCGCGTGAGCTCCCTGGTCATCGCGCAGGCGATGCTGATCGGCGCGGTTGCCTTCAGCCTCCTGGCCGTGATCGCGACGATCCGCTACCGCATCACCGGGGAGGCCCTCGAGGTCCTGGTGCTTGGGCTGGTCGCGCGCCGGGTGCTCCTCACGGACATCGAGGAGGTGCACCGGCGCGGGGCGTTCGTCCGCGAGAGCTGGTGCGGGCTGAAGTTCTGGAACAGCGTCACCATCCGCCGCCGGAGCGGCCTCCTCAGGAACTTCGTCATCAGCCCGGACGATCCCGAGGCTTTCGCGGAGCGCCTGCGCGAGTCCGCGCGGCACTAGGAGCTCAGGACGGGGGATGGTCAGAACAGGAGTCGGTCAGGATGGCGGATGGGAGGCGCCGCCCTGCCAGACGCCGGGGATCGCCGCTCCGCAGCCGGGGCAGGTGCCGCGGCCGGTGATGAGGTCCTGGACGATCCTGTAGCCCCTCCGCTCCACCAGGAGCGCGCCGCACTGCGGGCAGAGCGTGTTCTCCCAGTCCCCCACCCGGCCGGGAAGGTTGCCGGCGTAAACGAAGCGCAGCCCCTGCTCCCTGCCGATCTCCGCGGCGCGCAGCAGCGTGGCGGCCGGCGTGTCGTCCGGATCGGTCATCTTGTAGTCCTTGTGGAAGGCCGTCACGTGCCACGGGATGTCGCGGGACACCCCGGCCAGGAAGCGCGCGATGTCCGTCAGCTCCTCCGCCGAATCGTTGAAGCCGGGGACGACCAGGGTCACGATCTCCACCCAGAACCCCTTGGCGCGCAGCAGCGCGATGGTGTCCAGGACATTCTTGAGCGTCCCCCCGAGCGCCCGGTAGTTCCGGTCGCGGAACGACTTCAGATCCACCTTGTAGAGGCTCACGTAGGGCCTGATGAAGTCGAGGACCTGCTCCGTCCCGTTGCCGTTGCTGATGTAGGCGCAGAGAAACCCGGCGGAGAGCGCCTCTTTGAAGACGGCCACCGCCCACTCGGAGGTGATGAGCGGCTCGTTGTAGGTCGAGGCGAGGATCGAAGCCCGGTAGCGGCGCGCCAGGGACACGAGATCCTGCGGCGTGACCTGCTCGGGCGCGGCCACGGCGTCGGGGTCGCGGATCGCCTGCGAGGTGATCCAATTCTGGCAGTAGCCGCAGTGGTAGTCGCACCCCAGCATCCCGAACGACAGGGCGGGCGTCCCCGGCAGGACGTGGAAGAACGGCTTCTTCTCGATCGGGTCGCACTGCAGGGCCCCGACGTACCCCCAGGGCACCTTGAGGACGCCGCCCTCGTTGAACCGCACCTTGCAGATGCCCGGCCGTCCCTCGGGAATGAAACAGCGGTGGCCGCACGCGAAACAGCGGACCGCGTTCTGCGCCAGCCTCTCGTAGAGATCGCCCTCGCGGGTCAGGTCCGCCAGGACCCTGGCCAGGGGGACGGCCGAGACGGGCACGCTTCACCTCCCGGATTCAGTATACGCCGCGTTGCGGCCCGTGCCACTTCGGTCGCGGTCCCCGCCGCACCAGAAACCGGGAACACCTCGGGCCGTGTTGTGCTAGACTTCCGGTCACGCCGCACCGAAACCTGTAACGAACCACCAGAGCCTTGCCCCGCCGGGTGCCGCGCCTCCCGGCAGGGGGCGGGAGGAAGGGGTCGTTCGATGACAGATTCCGCTGCGGCGTCCCTGCTGCCTTTCGTCCTCCTCGGAGTTTCCGCGCTCCTCCCGGTCGCCGCCGTATCGATCCTGCTCCTCGCGGGGCGGCTCGATCTGCGCCGCTCGGTGCTGGTCCACGTCCCCGCCGCGGAGGCCTGGGAGACCATCCGCCATTTCCCCGGCCTGCACGAGCGCCACGGCAAAGCGCGCGGCCTCGTTGCCATCGAGCAGTGGACCGTGCGCCGCGGCGACGGGGAGAGCCCCGGAACGGTGTGGCGGGCCCATGGTCGCTGGGGCGAGGCCGCCTACTGGGCCGACGTCGAGATCGTCCGCGCGGACCCCGGCCGCGAACTGGCCATCACCCTGATCCGCGACTCGCTCGGAACGCACCATGGCCTGGAGGGGCACCTCGGCTCGATGACCCTGGAGGCGATCGCCCCGGGGACCACGAAGCTGACCTGGCGGCTGCGGGCCAGGCTGCGCGGGCCGCGGCTGCGCCTCGCACGGACGCTCTCGGCCCCGCGGCTGCGGGCGCGCCTGTTCGACCAGGGCCTCCGATCGATCAAGGTGCGGATCGAGCAGGCGGCCGCCCGGGCGGCCGGGGCTTCCGGAAGCGCGGCGCCCGCCGGGCACGGCCCGCGCGCGCGCCCCGGAACGATCGAGACTCCTCTCGCCGACGGTCCGATTCCTCCACCGCCGGATCGGAGACCCCAGGACAGGCTCTGAGATCGAAGGGCCCGCCGCCGTATCCTACGGCCCGGGCGCGTTCCCGAGGTCGTGAGGCACGGTCACCCGCCCCTGCGCCTCGCGGCTGTTCCCGGAAGCGTCGGTGGCCCGGTACGTCAGGGTGTAGACCCTTCCGGGCCCCGACGCCGATCTCTCCGCCCGCAACGTCAGCACTTCGTCCGGCGTCCCCGCCCGCGCGTCCGCGATATCTCCCGTCGTGTGCCCGTCGCCGGAACCAAGGGCGTCGTCCGGCTCGCTGCTCGTCGCCGACAGCAGCGTCACGCGCGGGGTCGGATCGCAGAGATCCGACGCCAGCCAGCCGACCCGAACCGGGAGGAGCGCATGGTCCGGGGGCCAGAGGATCGCCGGATCGGCCGCCAGGGAGAGCGTGGGAGGCGCCCTGTCCCGCACCGCGATGACGACCGTCCCGCTCGCGCCCGATTCGCCCTGCGAATCGGTCACCCTCAATCCGACGACGTTGTCGCCGACCGGCAGCGCCACGGAGAGAACGGGCCCGCTCCCCAGGGGACGCTCCGTCGGCTGCCCCGGATCGCGGACCCACTCGAACGCCACGATGTCGTCGAGCGTGCCGGGGCTGGAATCGGCGTCCTCCGAGGCGGTCCCGTCCAGCGTGACCACGCCCCCTTCGAAGCGGTCGCACTCCACCTCCGCCGGCGCGCTCAGCGCCGCCCGCGGCGGGTTGTTGATCACCAGGACGCTTTCGCCCTGGTACAGGAACTCCGCTTCCGCCCGCAGCGGCACCGTGTTCCCGTCGGTCAGCGAGATCACGATCCGATAGGACGCCCCTGGCTCCAGCCCCGTGATCGCCGACCGCCGCGGCAGCCGCGCGGTGAACAGGATGGCGAGGACGGGGACCTCCTCCAGCCGCGCGGCGAGACCCCGCTCCCCGAACGCGATCACCGTCAGGTCCGTCCCGCCGTCCCGCCCCCCGAGGCGGCGGACGCAGACCGGCGCGGGCGGGGCGATCGAGGCGAGGGAGAGCCGCACATCGAAAACCGCTTCGCCCCGGTCACAGGTGCCGGAGGCGACCAGGTAATCGGGGGAACCGTCCCCGCAGCGGAGGGCGCTGTCGAGATCGAAGAGGAAGGGCGCCCCCTGGGGATCGATGGCGAACGCGACCCCCTCCCCCTCGATCCCGTCCGGGAGAAACCCCAGGCCGCACTCCAGCGCCGAGCGCACCTCCGGGAGGGTGATCGGTCTGCTGCCGCGGATCTCCAGGCTGCCGCTCACGGGATCGCCCTGCGGATCCAGGGCCCGGGCCCGCACTTCCAGGGCCTCGCCGCCGTCCTGCTGGACGCCCTGCAGGAACAGGGCCGGCTGGCAGGCGTCCCCCGAGCCGTCCTGGTTCGAGTCCTCCTGGTTGCTGTTCGCCGCCGCGGCGCAGTTGTCGCACAGGTCGCCGACCATGTCGGCGTCCCGGTCGCCCTGGTCGCCGTTCGGCAGGAGCGGGCAGTTGTCGCAGGCGGTGCCGCGCCCGTCGGCGTCCCCGTCGGTCTGCGTCGGGTTGGGAACCGCGGCGCAGTTATCGCAGACGTCCCCCGTCCCGTCGCCATCGGCATCCTCCTGGAGCGGGTTGGAGGCGCCGGCGCAGTTGTCGAGCGGATCGGGGATCCCGTCGCCATCGCCGTCGGTCGCCACGGTCAGGCTGGCGGGAACCGCGAGCAGGGGCGTGATCGGATCGTTGCTGCTCACCACGATGTCGGCGCGATAGGACGCCGGGAGGAGGCCCGCCGCCCCGAACAGGACATCGACGGACAGGAAGCCGTCGGGAGGGAGCGAGCCGGCGCGCGGGGTCAGGTCCAGAAACTCGCCGGCGCATCCCGCCGGCTCGACGAGGTCCACCCCGAAAGGACCGATGAATCCGAAGGCGATACGGGTGATCACACCGGTGTTCAGATTGACGGACGACAGCTCCCGGCTGTCGGCCTCGGTCACGTACGCGATCGTGCCGGCCGAGCTGAGGGCCAGCCCGCCGGGGTTGCTCAATGCGAGGGTGACGGTCCGCACGTGACCCGTCGAGAGCCGGACCTCCGAGAGCTCGCCGGTGTTGGCTTCGGTGACGTAGGCGAAGGTCTCGGTGGCGTTGAGGGCCACGCCGACGGGGAGATTCAGGCCGGAGGTGACCACGGGGCGGATCGCCCCCGTGGCGAGATCGATCGCCGAGAGTCGCCCCCTGCCCGCCTCGGTGACGTAGGCGGTCGCTCCGGCGGCGTCGAGCGCCAGTCCTCGGGGGCTGCTGAGCATCGAGGCGACGCGTGTGACGGCCCCCGTCGCCAGGTCGACAGCGGAAAGCTCGCCGCTGCCGATCTCGGTGACGTAGGCGGTCGACCGGGCGGCGTCGAGCGCCAGGCCGGCGGGCGAGCTGAGACCGGAGGCGACGCGGCGGACCGCCCCGGTGTCGAGCCGGACCTCCGAGAGCTCGCCGCTGCCGATCTCGGTGACGTAGGCGATGGTTCCGCCCGCGCCCAGTTCCACGTCGGCCGGCCCGCTCAGCGCCGCGGTGACGCGGGTGATCGCTCCGGTGGCAGGATTCACCGCAGCGAGCCTGTTGGCGGGGTTCTCGGCCACGATGACCCTGGACGCGGCGCAGGCGGCGGGCGGCGCCCCCGCCGGCGGCCGGCCGAGAACTTTCAACGAGAACTCGAGCGGGCTGCGGCCGGTGTTCAGGATGCCGAGCGGCATCATCTGATGTCCGACGGGAGAGACGATTGCGGCCAGGGATGCCGGCTGGACCCCTACCACCGGGGCCTCCCGCCCGTCGCCGGCCAGGGGGATGCCGATCAGGGGCCGCGCCGGGTCGCTGGTGCGCAAGATCAGCGTCCCCTGGAACGGTCCCACGCGATCGGGCCTGAACGTCACCGGCACGATCCGGCTGCCGCCCACCCCCAGGCTGAAGCCGGCCGTCTCCGCGGTGAAGGCCGGGTGGTCCAGGCTCACCTCGCTCACCCTGAGGATGTCGGTCCCGCTGTTCGAGACGGTCAGCGACCGGACTCCGGAGCCACCGATGAAGACCGTGCCGTAATCCAGCGCGGCTTCGGAGAGCGTCGCCTCCGGCGCGCCCGCGACCTGAAGGCTGGCCGGGACGAGAACCTCCGGCCGGTCCGGATCGTTGCCGCGGATCACGAGGCCGGTGGCGTACGCGCCGTCGCTCAGTCCCGCGGCGTCAAAGTTCACCGCGATGGCGGCCGACCCTCCGGCCGGCAGGACGCCGGCGGCCGGGTCGGCCGAGATCCAGCGCGGCGACAATCCGTACGCGTAGGGGATCATGTTCGCCAGGAGGTCCCCGGCGGCCTGGCCCCTGCCGTGGCCGTACTCGAACGTCTGGCAGCCCGCCACGACCGTGCCGCTTCCGAACGTGTACACCACGAGGTTCGCGCGCCCGGCCTCATCGGCGGCGATCCGGGCGGCGTGGCCGGGGATGCCGGAGAAATAGGCGTGGCTGGCAGAATCTCCGAAGAACGGGCTCGGCACGCCGAGGGTGAGCCGATGGAGCGGATCCAGGACATCGTTGCGGGTCGAGAAGTACTGGTGGATGCGCATCCCGCCCGGGAGGGTCACGAGCGACGCGTCCCCGCCCGCGCGCCCCCATCCGGCCGCATGGAATTCGAGCACCCCGCCGCCGGCAACGTAGCCGCTCAACTGGTCCGCCCGCCCGGACAGCGCCTGGTAGTACAACGTGGGCTGGTCGCCGGGCACGAGCACCAGCCTGTACGCGGAGAGATCGCGCGAAGCGAGCTTCGAGGATGGGATCACCTCGAAAGCGATGCCGTTGGACGACAGGATCTGCTGGTTGGCTCCGGTCCCCCACGGCGCGACATCCTGAATGACGAGCGCCGCGGCCACTGTCGCGGAAGCCGTCGCCGTGCCCCGGGACGCCGGGGCCGGCGGCGACGCGCCACGGAACTCGATCGCGAAGGCGAGGTCGCTCCCGCCCCTGTTCTCGATAGTCAGCACCCGGGTTGACGTCTGTCCCGAGGAGAGGCTCTCCTCGAGCGACGCCGGCATCACCGCCATGTCGGGCGGCGACCGCCCCTCCCCCCGCAGCGTCACCGTCACCTCCCCCTCGTCCGGATCGTCGCTGCGCAGCGCCAGCGTCCCGTCGTACACCCCGGGCCCGCCCGGCGCGAACGTCACGGCCAACGCCCGGGTCTCCCCCGGGCCCAGGCTGAGCGCCGTGGCGTCCGGCATGAAGGCCCCCGGCGCCGAAACCACCTCCCGCACCGTCAGCGTCTCCGCCCCGGCGTTCGCCACCGTCACCATCCGCACGCCCGCCGCGCCGGAGTAAACCGACCCGAAGTCCAGGAGGCCGTCCGAGAGCGCGATGTCCGGCGCCCCCGTGACGCGCAGGTTCGCCGGCACGGCGACCTCCGGCTCGTCCGGATCGTCGCTCCGGATCACGACGCGCGCGGCGTAGTCTCCGGACGGCAGGCCCGACGCATCGGAGCGCACGCTGAGATCGACGCTGCCGCCCGGCGGGACCCTGCCCGCGACGGGCGCGAGGTCGATCCACGGAGGAGCCAGCCGCAGCGTGTCCAGCAACACCTCCATGATGTTCCGGGCGGCGGCGTCATCAATGTAAGAGCCGCCACGCCCCGCGTAGAGGACGGAGAAGACGCGCTCGCTCCCGGCCAGGCCGGACACCAGGTGAAAGTCGCTGTTGGTGTTCGTCGCGAACTCATGTGCGAGGTCGGGCGAGTCGGCGACGATGACCAGGTGGTTCACCGACGGATCGGCCGTGCCGTAGACGCGCTTGATGAACCCGCGGTAGGTGATGCCGTGCCGCCGGGCCGCCAGGACGGCGTCGTCCGCGGCGCCGGCGCCGTCCGCCCCCAGGTCTCCGGCGATCGTGAACTCCCCGACGCCCCGCAGGTCGGCCACCAGGACGAAAAGGCCCGGGTACTTCCGCGTGAAATACCGCCCGCCGCCGAAGATCGGGCTCGAGGCGATGGCGTTGTCCGAGTACGGGAGCGGCCCCCCCAGGTCGGTGCTCAGGAAGTTCCCGCCGTCGTACATGTCCTCGCCGCCGTCCTCGAGTCCGGAGCCGGTCTCCCCTTCGGAGAAATCGAAGCGGTCCGGGATCGCGCCGGTCACCGCGGTGAAACCCGCGTTCAGATCGGCGAGGATCGCCTCCAGGCTCCGTCCGGGCGAACCGCGCGCCGCCGCCTCGGTGGCGAAGTCGACCGAGATGCCGAAGTTCAGGTCCTGGCCACCCCTGTTCTCGATCGTCAGCGTCCGGGTCGATCTCTGGCCGGTGAACAGCGCCTCCCCCACGAACTCCGGCGCCACCGCGATGTCCGGAGGAATGCGCCCCGCGCCGCGCAGCCCCACCCTCACCTCCCCCTCGTCCGGATCGTC
>JACQNT010000013.1 GCA_016202915.1 Acidobacteriota bacterium | reverse complement strand
TGGGGATCCCGGACCGCTTCGTCACCCACGGATCGCCCGCGCAGCTCCTCGAGGAGGTCGGGCTGTCGCCGGCGCGGCTCGTGGAGAGGGTGCGTTCGGCGGTCAGGGGACGGGCATGAGCGGTGATGTCCGTCTCGAGGCGAAGCGCGGGACCCTCGAGGAGACCCGCGCCGATCTGGGGATCGTTTACAGGTTCAAGGGAGAAGCCACCGCGTCCGGGCCGATCGGGGGGAGGATCGCGGGGCGGCTCATCGAGGTCGCGACCGAGGACCGTTTCGAAGGGCGTCCCGGCAGCCATCTTCTCTGGCACGCGCCGCCGGCCGACGGCTTCGGATGCCGTCGCTACATGCTGCTCGGCCTGGGCCGGAAGGAGGATCTCACCCTGGAGCGCTTCCGGCGCTACCTGGGCGACGCCCTCGTCTCGGCCGACCGTTTCGGCGCCGCGGATGTCGCGGTCCCCCTGATCGATGCCGGGGCCGCCCCCTTCCCGGAGCGCGACGCCGCCCTGGCCGTGGCGGAGGGGATCCTGCTCGGAACCTACCGCTTCGATCGCTATCGCTCGGAGCCGCGCCCCGGGCGCCGCTACCTCCGGCAGGTGCAGGTGATGGCGGGGGATGCCTCGACGCGCGACGTCGCGGCGGGACTCTCCCTCGGGGAGAAGACCTCGGCCGCGACGAACTTCGCCCGCGACCTGGTGAACGAGCCGGCCGGCGTCCTGACGCCGCAGCGGGTGGCCGAGATCGCCCGGGAGACGGCGGCGGAGGCGAAGCTCGGCGTCAAGGTCATGGAGCCCGAGGACCTGCGCCGCATGGGGATGGGCGGGATCCTGGGAGTGGGCCAGGGATCGCACAACCCGCCGCGTCTCATCCAGGTCGAGTACAGGCCGGAGGGGAAACCGGCCCGCAGGGTGGCCCTGATCGGCAAGGGGCTGACCTTCGACTCCGGCGGACTGTCCCTCAAGACCTCCGAGGCGATGGAGACCATGAAGTGCGACATGGCGGGATCGGCGGCGGTGCTGGCCGCCCTGCGCGCTCTGCCGGAGCTGGGCCCCCGCGTGGAGGTGATCGGGTTGATGGGGATGGCGGAGAACATGCCGGGCGGGGGCGCCATCCGCCCGGGTGACGTGCTGCGGATCATGAACGGCAAGACGGTCGAGGTGCGCAACACCGACGCCGAGGGGCGCCTCGTCCTCGCCGACGTCCTCTCCTACGCCTCCACCTTCAAGGGCCTCGACGAGGCGATCGACCTGGCGACGCTCACCGGGGCGATGGTCGTCGCCCTCGGGCCGATGGCGGCGGGGGTGACCGGCAACGATCGGGACCTGGTGGACGCCGTCGTGCGCTCCGCCTCGCGGTCGGGGGAGGCGATGTGGCCGATGCCGCTGTACTCCGAATACATGGAGCACCTCCGCAGCGACGTGGCGGACATCAAGAACACCGGCATCCGCTGGGGGGGCGCGATCACCGCCGCCCTCTTCCTGAAGGAGTTCGTGCGGCCCGGGCTCCGCTGGGCGCACATCGATATCGCCGGGCCGGCCTTCGGAGACAAGGACTACTCCTACATGAAGAAGGGCGGCTCCGGGGTCGGCGTGCGCACGCTCATCCGCTACCTGACGGACGTGGCGGCCTGAGGCCGCCCCATGGGCGTCCGGGAGCATCGCCGCGCGGGACCGGCGGCGGTCCCGTGCGCCATCGTCACCGTCAGCGACACGCGCGACGCGAAGACCGACCGCAGCGGCGGGTTCATCCGCCGCGCCCTCCTCAAGGCCGGCCACGACGTCGTGGACTACCGCATCCTCAAGGACGACCCTCCCCGGATCGTGGCGCACCTCCGGGAGCTGGCGGGGCGTTCCGAAGCGCGCGTCGTGCTGATCAGCGGGGGGACCGGGATCGCCCCGCGCGACACCACGCACGAAGCGGTCAGCGGCCTGATCGAAAAGCGGCTGGACGGCTTCGGCGAGATCTTCCGCGCCCTCAGCTTCCGCCAGATCGGACCGGCCGCCATGCTCAGCAGGGCGGTCGCAGGGACTTACCGCGGAATGGTGGTATTCTCGATGCCCGGCTCGGAAAAGGCCGTGCGGCTGGCCCTCGAGAGGCTGATCCTGCCTGAGATCGGGCATGTCGCGGGGCTCCTGGCGGCCCCGTCCGGATGACGCCATGCGAACCTGGGACCTTCCCGACCCCGCCTCCGTCGCAGCGGATCTGCAGGCGGTCGTCGAGGGGGAGGTGCTGTTTGACTCGCTGCACCGGACCCTCTACAGCACCGCCGCCTGCATCTACCAGGTGCTTCCCCTGGGCGCGGTCGTGCCGCGCCACGAGGCGGACGTCCTGGCGGTCCTCGACTACGCGCGCCGCCACGGGATCCCGGTCACGGCCCGCGGCGGCGGGTCCGGCCTGGCGGGCCAGACGCTGGGGCGTGGCATCATCCTCGACTTCGGCAAGCACTTCCAGCGGGTGACGGACATCGACCCCGCCGGCGGGACCGTCCGCGCCCAGCCGGGGGTCATCCAGGCGCAGCTGAACCGGGTCCTGAGGCGCCACGGGATGCAGTTCGCGCCCGATCCCTCGTCCTCGGCCTTCTGCACCATCGGCGGGATGCTGGCGAACAACGCCGGGGGGGCGCACACCATCCGGCACGGCGCCACGCGGGAGAACGTGGCCTCGGTCCGCGTCGCCCTGGCGGACGGCACGGTGTTCGAGACGGGGCCCCTGCCGCGCGCCGGCCTGACCGCCGCGCCCCGCGCGGGCGGGGGGGAGCGCGCCGCTCCCTCCCCGGCGCCGCAGCACCGCCTGGCCGCCGGCCTCCTGGAGATCGTCGAGCGCAACCGCGAGGTGATCGAGACCCGGACGCCCCGGACCCGCCGCAACTCCTCCGGCTACGCCTTGAGGGAGACGGTGGACGGCCATGTCGACCTGGCCCGGGTGCTCATCGGGTCGGAGGGCACGCTCGGACTGGTCCTGGACGCGACGCTGCGCATCGTGCCGATCCCGAAAGCGAAGGCCACGGCCCTGGCCCTGTTCGACGACCTGGAGAAGTCGGGCGCGGCGGTGGTGGAGATCCTGAGGTCCGATCCGTCGGCCGTGGAGCTGCTCGACCGGACCTTCGTCCAGGTCGTCCGCGAGGCGGACCCCGCCACGGGCGGCTCTCTTCCCCGGGACACCGAAGCGATCCTGATCATCGAGCTGGAAGGGGACGATGCGGGGGAAGTGCGGGATCGGATGACGTCCCTCGCCGCGCGCCTGACCGCCTCCCGGCTGGCGACCGAGGTGCGGCGCGGCTCACGCCCCGAGGACACGGCGAAGATCTGGGCGGTGCGCAGGGCCGCCTCGCCGATCCTGTCGCGCCGCGAGGGGACGCGCCGCAACACCCGGTTCATCGAGGACGCTGCGGTCCGCCCCGAGCAGATGGCCGAGTTCGTCCGCCGGCTCCGCGGGCTGCTGGCCAGGCACCGGCTCGAGGCGGCCATCTTCGGGCACGCGGGCGACTGCAACCTGCACTGCAACCCCCTGATGAACCAGAAGGACCCGAAGGACCTCCGGCTCATGGAGGCGGTGGCGGAGGAGTACGTCGACATGGTGGTCGGCATGGGGGGATCGCTCTCCGGCGAGCACGGCGACGGCCGCCTGCGCACGCCCTACCTGCGCCGCGCCTACGGCCCGCTCGCGGACGTCTTCGGCGAGGTGAAGTCGCTGTTCGACCCGCGGGGGCTGCTGAACCCCGGCATCATCGTGCACGACGGGTCCTACTCCCTGACAGACAATCTAAGATACGGGGAGCGCTACCGCCGCGTCGCGACGTCCACGCCTCTGGACGACGATGTCTGGCAACGCGAGATCGAGAAGTGCCACGGCTGCGGCGCCTGCAGGAACTACTGCCCGGTGGCCGTCGAGACCCGCGACGAGGCGGCGACCGCCCGCGCCAAGGCGAACCTCCTCCGTGGCGTCATCTCGGGGCGGCTCGATCCGGGCCTGGTGGCGACCGGGGAGTTCAAGTCGATCATGGACCTGTGCGTCAACTGCCGGCTCTGCCATTCCGAGTGCCCGACGGCGATCGACATCCCCGGCATGGTTGTGATGGCCAAGGAGGTCTACGTCCGCGCCCGTGGCAAGGGGATGACCGACCGCGTGCTGACCTCGCCCGGCCCCGCGCTGCGCACCGGGACCATGCTGGCGCCGCTGGCGAACGCCGCGCTGCGGAGCCGCCTGGCCCGCCGCCTGATGTCCGCCGTGACCGGCGTCGCGGCCCGGCGCCGCATGCAGCCTTTCGCGTCCAGGCCGCTTCAGGTCCGCCTGCCGTCGTCGGATCCCGAGGGGCGCAAGGTGGCCTACTTCCACGGCTGCTTCGGGGGATACCAGGACGTCGAGGAGGAAGGGCGGGCGGCGATCGAGCTGCTCGAGGCGCTCGGCTGTGCCGTCGCCGTCCCGCCGCAGGAATGCTGCGGCATCGCGGCGATCACCTACGGCCACCTGGACGATGTGCGCTCCTCGGCGGAGCGCAACGTGGCGACCCTGCTCGACTTCGCCCGCCGGGGCTACGCGATTCTGTACAGCGCCCCCTCCTGCGGGCTCGCCCTGGTCGAGGATTACCCGCGCCTCCTGGGAACGCCGCAGTCGGAGGTCCTGGCGCGCCACATCCGCGACATCCACGCCTATGTGCTCGAGATCCTCCAGGGCGATCCGGATCTGCGCGCGCGCCTGAAGCCCGTGCCCGTGAGGATCACCTACCACAACCCGTGCCACCTCCAGGCGCGCGGGATGGGGGACGAGGTGGTGCGCCTCTTGAGCCTCATCCCGGGTGTGGAGGTCGTGCCGATCGCCCAGGACCACTGCTGCGGCATCGCGGGCACCTTCGGCATGAAGGAGAAGAACTTCGATCTGTCGATGCGCATGGGCCGGCCGCTCTTCGAGAGCATCGCCGCAACGGGGGTCGGCGCCGTGGCGACCGGGTGCGGCACCTGCAAGATCCAGATCGAGCAGGGCGCCCGACTTCCCGTCGTGCATCCGATCCGGATCGTGCGCGACGCGCTCCTCGGCGGCGGCGTCCCTCCGCGCCTCGCCGCGGCGTCGACGGCCGCCGGCTGTGCCGGCGCGGCGTTCCCGGCCGGCCACGGCCCCTCTCCGGCCGCCGGCGTCGACGAGGCCTCCGCCTGCCCCGAGTAGATCGGCTGCCACCGGCTCCCGCCGCGACCGGGCGCGAGGTGAGGCGCGCGCGTGCCGGCGCGGTTGCGCCGAACCGTGCCACGCGCCAAGGCGGGGACCGCCCTCTCCCGGAAATCCCTCACGCGTCTGTTGCCTTGACTTGGAAGGGGGCGTGGCCTATATTGCCGGGCTCTGCCCCGCCAAGGATCACGGCCCATGCGGGCGTCCCGCTGCCGAGACGCTGCGCCCCCGGAGAGATGACGATGAGTACCGGCTACCGCGCCACACGGATCCAGATCGATCCCACGGCCTTCGTCGCGCCCGGGGCGGCTCTGGTCGGGGAGGTGAGCGTGGGCCGCGACGCCTCGATCTGGTTCAACGCCAGCCTGCGCGGCGATCTCGAGCCGATCATCATCGGCGCGGAGAGCAACGTGCAGGACGGCTGCGTGGTGCACGTCGATCGCGGGCGCCCGACCAGGATCGGGGACAGGGTCACGGTGGGCCACGGGGCGATCGTGCATGCCGCGGTGATCGAGGACGATGTCCTCGTCGCCATGAAGGCGGTGGTCCTGAGCGGCTGCCACGTCGGGCGGCACAGCCTGATCGGCGCCGGGGCGGTCCTGCCGGAGGGGACCCGTGTCCCCGAAGGATCGCTGGTGCTCGGCGTGCCGGGCCGGGTCGTGCGGCCGCTCCGCCCGGAGGAGATCGAGCGGATTCACGCGAACGCGCGCTCGTACGTCGATCTGTCCCGAGCCTACCTGGACGGCACGATCCGCGCGCCGCGGGAGACCTCCCTATGACGGAACAGGACCTGCGCCTGATCTCCGAGGCCGCCAGGACCCTGCGGCCCCTCTTGAAGACGGCGCGCAGGGCCGCGCTCTGCACCCACATCGATCCGGACGGGGACGGGATCGGCGCCGAGATCTGCCTCCTCGGCTACCTCCGGGAGCTGGGGATCGAGGCGCGGGTGATCAACACCGAGCCGCTGCCGGTGCGGTACCGCTTCCTGGACCCCGGCGGCGCCGTGGAGGTGTACGACGCGGCCCGGCACGACGCCTTCCTGCGCGGCGCCGACCTGCTCTTCATGCTGGACAACTCCGCCGTGACGCGCCTCGGGCCGCTGGAGCCGGCCGTGCGCGCCTCGCGCGCGACCACCATCTGCATCGACCACCATGACGTCCTCGAGCCGTTCTGGAAGATCAACCTCATCGACCGTCAGGCCTGCGCCGCCGGCGAGCTGGTCTTCCAGATCATCAAGGCGCTGGGCGGCAGGCTCGATCGCCTGTCGGCCCAGGCCGCCTACGTCTCCATGGTCACCGACACGGGGTACTTCCGCTTCTCGAAGACCTCGCCGCGCTGCCACGAGGCCGCGGCCGAGATGCTGGCCGCCGGCGTCGAGCCGCCGCTGGTCTACCAGGAGGTGTTCGAGCGCAACAGCCAGGCGCTGGTCCGTTTAGGAGGCACCGCCCTCGCGGGCCTGCGGGTGGAGGAAGGAGGCAGGCTCGCCTGGATCTCCCTGACGCGCGATCAGATCGCCGCCTGCGAGGCCGAGAGCGAGGACACCTCCGACATCATCAACGAGCTGCTCACCATCGACGGCGTCCGGCTCGCCGTGCTGTTCAAGGAGCTCTCCGGGGACCGCACCAAGCTGTCCTTCAGGAGCAAGGGCGATCTCGACGTCAATCGCCTCGCCGCCCGCTTCGGGGGCGGCGGCCACACGAACGCGGCAGGGGCCGTCGTCAAGGGCGCCCTGGACGGGACGATCGATCGAATCCTCGGCCCCTGCAGGGAGCTCCTGAAGCGTCCGGCGTGAGCCCCGGCCCGGCTCCCGCCCTTCCGCCCCTGGTCCTGCGCTGCCGGCCGGTCTGGCGGATCGCCCACGGAGCCGCGGCGCTCGCCCTCCTCGTCCTGGGAACGGACGCCCTGGTCCGGAGCGTCGCCGGCCCCTCCTCGGGCTGGCTCACGATCTGGGCGCCGCCGATCCTCCTGGCCGCGGGGGCCGCGTGCGCCTACTTCGTGGCGCGCTTCTGCTTCGCGGCCCTCGTCCTGGACGACGACGGCTTCCGCCTGCGGGGCCCTCTGGTTGACCGTGATGTCTCCTGGACATCGGTCATCGGCTGGAGCCGCCTGCCGCAGCGTGGCGGGCCCGCCGTCGTCCGGATCGTCCACGGCCCGGGGCGGCGGCGCCTGACCATCCCGCTCATCTATGAGGACAGCCACGTCCTGGAGCTCGGGCTCGGCCAGCGGCGGTTTCCGAAATACTGATCAGGGCAGGCCGTCGATCGGGGGGAAGCCGAGGACCGACATGAAGATGTCGTTGAAGTCCTCGCGGCCGGAGAGCTCGATGTATTCGAGGCGCGAGGGCATCGCCTCGGCCGCCTCGCGCTCGCGGTAGGAGAGAAGGGCGATCTTGGCCCCCTCGCCGGCGGCGTTGCCGACGGCGCGGATGCGCTTCACGTCCACGGGCGGAACCAGCCCGAGGAGGCGCGCCGCCTCGGGATGGATGTACGATCCGAAGGCCCCGGCCAGGAGGACCTCCTGGAGGTCGGCGGGCGACACGCCCATCTCCTTCATCAGGACCTGGATGCCGGCGGCGATCGATCCCTTGGCGAACTGCAGCTGGCGCACGTCCTTCTGCGAGAACAGGATCGGCGATCCGCCGGTCGCTTCGGAGGTCGCCAGCACGAAGGCGCGCACCCCGTTCACGGTGACCAGGCGCGCCCGCAGGCCCTCCGGCACGCCGCCGGCCTCCTCCGCCGAGCGAAGCCGCCCGGTCGCGTCCATCAGCCCGCGCTTGTAGAGCTGCGCCACCGCGTCGATCAGCCCCGAGCCGCACAACCCGGCCGGCGGCGCGTCGTCGATCGTCTGCAGGAGAACGGCGTCGCGTGTGATCTGCACCCCCTCGATCGCCCCGGTGGTGGCCCGCATCCCGCAGGAGATCTCCGCCCCTTCGAACGCCGGCCCGGCGGGGGCGGCGGTGCTGAGGGTGCGCCCTTCGTGCCCCAGGACGATCTCGCCGTTGGTCCCCACGTCGACGAACAGGCGCAGCCGGTCGCCGCGCGGCAGGGCGGTGGCCAGGAGCCCGGCGACGATGTCGCCGCCGACGTAGGCCCCGATGGCGGGGAACAGGTAGACCCTCCCGAACGGGTGGATCGTGATGCCCAGGGCGCTCGCCTGCAGGTCCAATCCGCGGCTGACCGCCGGGGCGAACGGCGTCACGGAGATCGGCTCCGGATCGATGCCCAGCAGGAGGTGCACCATGGTCATGTTGCCGGCCACCGTGACCTCGTAGATCCGCTCCAGCGGGACTCTGGCGTCGGCCGCGAGCCGCTCGACGATGCCGTTGATGGTGAACGCGGCCAGCCGCTGCAGCTCGTCGATCCCCTGCCGGTCCGCCATGGTGTGCGAGATGCGGGACAGGACATCGCCGCCGTGGATCGCCTGGGCGTTGAGGGTCGAGGCGACCCCCAGGACCTCGCCGTTGTTCAGGTTCATGAGGGTGCCGACGATGGTCGTCGTGCCGAGATCGACGGCAAGCCCGTAGCAGGCGCCGGTCGTGTCCCCCGGCTCCACGGCGAGGAGCGTCTCGCCGCACAGGACGGCGGTGACATCGAAACCGGCGCTCCTCAGGACCCGCGGGAGCGTCCTGAGGACGTCCAGGTCGACGCGCATCGCGAAACCCTCCTCACGGAGGGCGTCCTTCAGGCGCCGTTCGTCTGACCGCTGGTCGTGCAGGTCGGGCTCCCGGAGCGCCAGGTGGACCTTGTGCACGTTCGGGTCCAGGAGGACCTGGCGGCCGATCCCGAACATGGCGGTCTTCGGCGTGGTCAGCAGCCGCGGCACCTCGACGACCATCTCCGAGCGCACCTCGGCCTGGCAGGAGAGGCGCCAGCCGGCGGCGATGTCGTCGGCGCTCAGGTGCTGCAGGTCGGCCGGCGTGACGGCGTTCTTGCCGTCGAGGATCCGGACGCGGCACTTGCCGCAGGTCCCCCGCCCGCCGCACGTGGACTCGATCGGCTGGCCGGTCCAGGCGGCCGCATGGAACAGGGTGGTGCCGGGGGGGACGCGGGTCGAGGCCTCCTTCGGCAGGAAGGTGACCTTGAGCTTCTCTGTTCTGGCCGCTGTCAGGTCCATGGACCGCTGGGCCTTTCCGCCCGCCGGCCCGGGGCCGGGCGGGCGCAGTCAGTTGCCGGGAGCGGGCGGGACCAGGGTGGCGCGGCCCGGCGCGGGCCGGGCATCCGACCTGGCCGCAGTGCTCTTGCGGAAGTGCGCGTTCCACTTCTTTCCGAAAGGATCGCGCCCGAGCAGCAGGTCCCCCGCGAGGATCGCCCTGGAGATCTCCGGCTCCAGGGCGTTGGTGATGGAGGCGGTCAGGCCGACCTGCATCCCGAGCAGGATGAAGCCCGCCGTGAGGGGCGGCCGATCCGGGAGCCCGAAGCCGACGTTGCCGGCGCCGACCGACATGTTGACGCCGAGCTCCTGGCGCACCAGGCGCATCGTGTCGTAGGTGATCCGGCCGAACTCGTGGTTGGCCCCAATAGGCATGCAGAGGGGATCGATGATGACGTCCTCGGGGGGGATGCCGTGGTCGGCGGCCCGCTGCACGATCTTGCGGGCGACCGCCAGGCGGACCTCGGGATCCTTGCTGATCCCGCTCTCGTCGTTGGCGATGCCGATGACCGCGGCGCCGTACTTCCTGACCAGGGGAAGGAGGCGCTCCAGCACCTCGTCCTCGCCGGTCACGGAGTTCACCAGGGCCTTGCCGCGGTAGGCGGGAAGCGCCGCTTCGAGCGCCTCGGGGGTGGACGAGTCGATCGCGATCGGCGCGTCCACGGTCTCCATGATCGCCTGCACCGCGCCCCTGAGCATGCCGGGCTCGTCCGCCCCCGGGATGCCGGCGTTCACGTCCAGCATCCGGGCCCCGGCCTCCACCTGCGTCAGGGCCTCCGCGCGCACCCGCGAGAAATCGAAGCGCCGCAACTCCTCGGCCAGCCTCTTCCGATTGGTCGGGTTGATCCGCTCACCGATGATGACGAACGGCTCGTCGGGCCCGATGACGACGGTCCGGGTGGCGGACGAGACGACGGTCTTCACGCCCGCTGCTCCCGCGGATCGCCGCGCAGGGCCCCGGGCGCCCCGGCGAGCGCCGCGTGGTCCGCGCGCCGGGCGACGCTATCCGCGGGGCCGGCAGCCAGGGCGACCGCGGCGCGGGCCGGCGTCAGGCGCGCCCTGTGCGCGATCTCGGCGACCGCCGCTTCCCAGTGAACGGGCATCAGGTGAAACCCCGCGATCCCGGGGATGTCGCGAATTCTCTCGATCACCTCGACGCAGATCCGGATCCCCTCCTCCTCCGAGCGGGCGCCCCTGCTCCCCGCCTGCTCCATGCGGCGGACGACCGCGTCGGGGACCTCGATCCCGGGGACGTGGTCCCTCATGTAGCGCGCGGCCCGGATCGACCGGAGGGGGGCCACGCCGGCCAGGATCGGCACCTGCCGGTCGATCCCGAGATCGCGCACGCGGGCCATGAAGGAGGCGAAGCGCTCGACGTTGAAGGTGATCTGCGTCTGGATGAACCGCACCCCC
>JACQNT010000130.1 GCA_016202915.1 Acidobacteriota bacterium | reverse complement strand
CTCCGGGAACGACTCCAGCGGGCCCTCGATGCGCCGCGTCGCCGCCGTCCCCTCGAGGCGGCGGACCCGCCGGACGCGTGGCGTCCCGGCGCCGTCCGTCTCCAGGGCTACCTTGACCCTGTGCCCGGCCCGGAGATCGCTCCGCGCCAGGACACCCCCCGAGGTGTCCTCGAGCCGCGTGCGTTCGTCCAGGACGAGACCCCCGGACCCGACGCGGATCGGTCCGGTCCGGGGGTCATACTCGTCCAGGAGGCCCTTCAGGCTGGCCCGGCGCTCGAAGGTGGTCTCGACCTCGCGGGCCCGGAAGACCCCGTCCCCGTCGAAGTCCCCTTCCACACTGAGCCAGCTCCCGGGAGCGAGGCGACCAGGGGCGCCGGCGTCGGCGCGCGCGCGGCCGGCGTGGACGGCCTGCGCCGCGATCAGGATGAGGACGAGGCGGACGACGGTGGCGGTCCTCATGGTCGTTCTCCGGCGTTGAGAATCTGCTCGGCGCGATCGAGGAGCCGCGGGGCAAGGCGCGCCAGCCCCGGATGCCCGGCATAGACGCCGGCGAGGCGGAACAAGGAGGCGGCGCGCGCGGCCCGCAGGGCGCCCTCCGAGACGATCCGCGACGATTCGTAGGCGGCAAGGATGTCGCGCTCCGCCTCCCCGAACCGTCCGGAATCGGAGGCGAGGTGCGCTCCGAACAGGTCGAGGTGGGCCAGCAGGTTTCCCAGGTCCAGCTCCGGTGGGCCCCAGGCGACGTCGTCGAGATCGACCAGGCCGCCCCGCTCCCCGTCGAGCAGGATCTGCTGCGGGTGCAGGTCGCGGTGCAGGAGGACCGGAGGCGAGGCGTCGAGGATCGGAACGGCGGCCCGCGCCCGGTGGTACACGGCGTCCACCCGCCCCCACGGCAGGTCCGGGTGTTTCATGAGGACGAGGCGCCGGCCGTCCAGGACAGAGAGTTCGTCGTCGGCCGTCCACGGGCGAGCCTGGAGGAGGCAGAGAGAGTGCAGGCGGGCCACCGCGCCGGCGGCCGCCCGCGCCGCATTCTCGGCCCCGGCGCCGCTCCCGAGGACCTCCTCGAAGGAGCGGCCCGCGACCTCCTCGAGGACGATGACGCCATCGTCGGGAACGAAGGCCACGATGGCGGGGACGCGGAGATCGGGCCAGGGGCCGAGGGCGGCGAGGCCGCTCAGGATCCGGGCGCTCCGCTCGGCGCGGCCCGGCCGATAGACCTTCACGTAGACCCGGCGCCCGCGGGCGCCGCCGAAGGAGAGCCCGAGCGTGCACCGCCGCCCCGGCCTGTAGCGGAGGATCTCCACCTTCTCGAGGGAGTCCGGAAGGAGCCCGTCCCGACCGTCCAGCCGGCGACGGCACCACTCCGCCGCCCCCGCGGCCGTCGAGAGCGCCCGCAGGATCGGCAGGGTCGGATCCACGGCAGGCCCCATCTCCGTGGACCGGGCCAGCTCCCGCCCCAGCGACAGGGCCTCGAGGCCGCTCATCACCCCTGTCCCCCCATGTAAAAGCGGATCGTCTCCGGCCACCCCGCCTCCAGGTGTTTGAGGGAGTTGAGCGCCATACGGAGGAGCGTCAGATCGCGGTGCCACCCACAGGCCTCGGGAGAGGGGAGGGCGCCGCGGCGGCCGTACCCCGCGAGGAACCGCCCCGCAGCCAGGCTCTCGGTCTCCTCGTCCAGCAGACGCAGGCGGACCAGGCGGCGCAGGTGGGCGATGAAGTACCCCACGTCGAAGGCCGCCTCCCCCATCCCGGTCTCGTCGAAGTCGATGCAATGGAGGGAGGAGCCCTGGACCAGGATCTGGCCCGGATGAAAATCGCCGTGCAGGCAGGCGAGGCCCGCGGCGGAGGGTGGCTGTGACTGTCGCAGCCTCCTGATCGCCTCCAGCAGGTCCCCCGCCTCCTCGACTCCGGAGGCAGCCAGCCGATCCGTCGTCTGGCGCGCCTCGGACAGGAGCGTCGCGGGGTGGTGCAGGCGCGGCACCTCGACCGCCGCGGCATGCAGGTGGGCGAGAAACTCCCCCGCCTTCTCCACCGCATCCGCCAGCTCCTCGCCCTTGCAGCGGCCCGCGATCGGCCGGCCGGGGACCGGGTCGAAGAACAGGATCCGGTGATCGGGGTCGTAGCCGAGGGGAGCGGGGACCGGGGCCCCGTCCTGGCCGAAGGCGCATCCGGTCTGGAGGGACTTCAGGAGATCGAAGACGCGCCGGCCGGTCGCGTCGCTGTAAATGCGGGCGTAGATCGTCTCCCGCTGGATCTCGCCCGATGCCCTGTCGCGCACGCCCAGGTCGCAGCGCACAAGACACCGGCGCTCCGGCTTGTAGGTGACCAGATCGATGCGCGAGTGGGAGCCGCTCACCCAGCGGCGCGCCGGGTCGTACCTGGCGACGACGCGGTGCAGGATGCGCTTCAGCTTGTCGGGCTCGAGCACCTGGCGCATGCCCTTCACGGCCCGGTCGTGGGGGAACGCGGTCAGGACGACTCTCAGATCCGGCAGGAGGTGCACGATCGAGCCGGCCCCCGGAGCCGGCCGGAGCGTCGCGATGGCCTTGGCGGCGAGGGAGTCGAAATCGGCCTCGGCGCAGACGCGGCCCAGTAGGATCCGCTCCCCGTCGGAGGAGCGCACGTGGTACTGGATGACGCAGGAGAGGCCTGGCTTGTACCTGGCGTAGGCGATCGCGACCTCCCGCGCCTCGGGGATCCCCAGGTCCAGGGACAGGAAGCGCTCCCGCATCGCCTCCGGATCGAGCGCCTCCCGCAGAGCAGGGAGCTCCCGGTCGCGCGGCACCGGGCCCTCCGGAGGAGCCGGACGCATGGGAGGTCGGTCCTGAACGGCTCCGGCCGCGATCACGAGCAGGCCCCCTGCTCGTTGCCCGGTAGCAACGCGACTCTCAAGCGCATCGCGCGTTCTCCGTGAACAGCGAGGCGAGGCGCGCCGCGCTCTGCGCGGCGTCGTGCCGCTCCTCCACCGCCCGGCGCGCGGCGGCTGCCAGCCGCTGCCCCAGATCCGGATCGCCGCGCAGCCGCGCCACCGCAGAGGCGATCGCCGCGGGGGAGCGTTCCGGGACCAGCAGGCCGGTCTCGCCGTCCCGGACGATCTCCGGTATGGCGGTCACCGGCGTCGCGACCACGGGGACGCCCGCCGCCATCCCCTCGAGGATCACCATCGGCAGCCCGTCGCGGTCGCCGGAGGCGGCCGTCACGCAGGGCGCCACGAGGACCGAGGATCGGGCGAGGTGGGCGAACACCTCCTCCTGGGTGGCGGTGCCCTCGAGGCGCACGTGGGCCGCCAGGTCCAGGCAGCGGATCATCTCTTCGAGCCCGGGCCGCTCGTCCCCCTCTCCGACGATGCGGCATTCGAAGGGGACGCCGCGATCGCGCAGCAGGGCGCAGGCCCGGACGAGGTCGTCGAACCCCTTCTTCTCCACCAGGCGGCCGGCGCCCAGGATCCGGAGGGGCGTGGCGCCGGGATCGCGCCTCCCGTTCCGGGGGAAGCGCGCCAGGTCGAGACCGTTGCGGACGACCTCCACCCGGGCCGCGGCATTGACCGACAGCAGGAAATGCCGGTGGAACTCCGAGATCGCAACGACGAAGGAGGCGCGCCCCAGCAGGTCAGCGAGGACCTTCCGATCCACCGAGCGCAGGAACAGGTCCTTGGCGTGCGCCGTGAGGCTGAAGGGGACACCCGACAGGCGGGACGCGAGGCACGCGACGCGGGCCGCGAAGGTCGCGAAATGCGCGTGGATGTGACTGATCGACTCCCGCCGCAGGAGCGATGCGATCCATCCGGCCTGTGCGAACTCGGAGAACGCGTCGTCGGTGCCCCGCGCCCGCGCCAGGGCGAGAAGTTCGTCGTACTCCCGGGGGTTCGCCGCGGCCGCCTGGTTATGGTGCACCAGGTGCTCGCGCAGGATGGCCGCGCCGGACCCGCCGGTGTAGGTGACGCGGGCCCTGACCCGGCGCACCGCCTCGTGCACCCGGGCCTCCGCCGGATCGGCGGCGGCGAAGATCCGTACGCCGACCCCCGCGTCCTCCAGGGCGAGGATCTCGCCGAGGATGAACGTCTCCGACAGCCGCGGGTACCGCTT